>JAKBHQ010000389.1 GCA_021836665.1 Thermoplasmata archaeon | reverse complement strand
AGGGTCAGTAATCAAGAGGGGCTCTCCTGTCCGTAGTCGTTTGAATAACTAAAGACTTGCAGAGTCCCTCGCTATGTTCAACTAATGGTCACGGACAGTCGAACCCTACTAATTTCCGAAGAACCAGATTATTTCCTCTCGGGCCTGAATGACACTTTCAGCAGAGCAATGGGCCGATGTAGCTTATGGCTTCATTCTCATGACTGAATACGTTCACAGTTGACTTTTTTAGGTTGTCAGCTGCCATATATTATTCCGAAAGTTCCGGTCGGTCGTTGTTAGAGCTGATTGCAAATGGGTTTCGAGTCAATTGTCCAGTTCGGATTCTCGCTTAAATGTTAGAGAATTCGGCTTGTCGTCGAGGACTCTCGACCCCGATGCCGTTTCTTGGTTTGCGGGATGGTCGGCCAAACACGTTGCCAGCAGCCGTAGCTGAGGTGGAGTGGCCGAGCTAGGTCTTGTTTGAACCCATAAATAAATGACTCTTGCAGTGCCATTGCGTAGATAAAGTAATTGCGAAGAAAGATGAATAATGATAACCAAAATTCCCAGCCAGCCCGGATAATAAGGTGCATAAAGGTATGCGAATTCACGGGGGGAGGGTTACTAACACGTCATATAAGTTTCGATAATAAATGTCGCTAGCTAACAAGGCAGACTATTGGTGGAAGACGATAGTTAGCTGTGTTGGGGGTATGTGTAGCGCTAATCAAAGGATCATGGTGTCTCTTTGAATTGGGTGTTAACTGCTCGATAGATCGCAATTGCCACTTGTCGCATATGGTCAATTGCCGGGATATCGTATTAACTATCTTGATTTGTATCTCCAGCTTTCATTAGAAATACGATTCACGGCTGTTGTTTTACCCTGATGGTGATAATTGGAGGTTGGTATATTTATACACTCGCTCCAAGTATTTGAATTAATTGCGGCTACATATTTTCTAAAGTGATTCTTAGAGGTGCCGTTAACTGTCTAGGTGTACGGGTAGTGCCGTGTCCAAACAAGGAGGATTGTGATGACTATTGCGGCGACCAATGGGCGCTCTGGCAAGGCACAGGATGATGCCGACGCCATAGACGATGAGATGAGCGAGTCGGTAAGTGACGGTTCGGCTTCTGGGAGTACCAAAGTTTCGGCCCGAAAGTCGACGCAGTCTGTCTCGGATAAAGGCACCCCTGATGGTTTTATTACCATCACCAATGATGAGTACATTGACTTGCGCGGGAAGCTCGACGCAATTTCCAAGTCACAAGCGATGATCGAGTTCAAGCTCGACGGGACGATAGTCACCGCCAACGACAATTTTCTTACCACGCTGGGATACGGCCTCGATGAGATCAAGGGACGGCACCACAGGATGTTTGTGGAGCCAGCCTACGCTCGCTCGGCCGAGTATGAGCTGTTTTGGGAGACGCTGCGAAATGGTAATTTCCAGGCTGGTGAGTTCAAGCGTATCGGTAAAGGTGGCAGGGAAGTATGGATACACGGTGCATACAATCCAATTTTCGATGCCAACGGCAGACCTTTTAAAGTTGTAAAGTTTGCAACTGACCTAACCGCCCAGGTTCAACAGCGCATTCTTTTGCAGGAGGGCGTAAAAGACGTCATGTCCATCGCGGAAGGCGTAAATGAGGCAGCCTCCGAGATGGCGGCTCTAAGCGAGCAAATGGGCGCAAATTCGACCGAAACCTCAGCGCAAGCCGAAGCGGTTAGCACCGCAGCTGAGCAGGTAAGTGCGAACTTGCAAACGGTATCCGCCGCTGCCGAGGAATTGGCAACGTCAATCGTTACAGTCGCCAATAATGCATCGGACGCAGCACGTGTTGCAGGTACCGCAGTTGAGGCCGCCGAATCCACCAGGCTTACCATGGACAGGCTTGGAACTTCCTCCCGCGAGATTTCGACGGTTATAAAGGTGATTACTTCGATTGCACAGCAGACAAACCTACTCGCATTGAACGCGACTATCGAAGCCGCTCGAGCTGGAGAGTCTGGCAAGGGATTTGCAGTTGTCGCTAATGAGGTGAAGGAGCTGGCGAAGCAGACCGCACAGGCGACCGAGGATATCGGACGTAGGATCGAAACCACCCAGTCCGATACCGCTGAGGCTGTAAATGCAATCAATGAGATCGCTCATATCATCGATCAGATCAATGCCATCTCTGGGACGATCGCCGAAGCGGTCAAGGAGCAGCAGTCGACAACTGGGGCGATAGCGCAAAATATTTCCGAGGCAGCGGTTGGCTCTGGGGAGATAGCACGCAATATTACCGGCGTAGCGCAAGCTGCCGAGAGTACTTCGAAGGCCGTCTCTAAGAACCAGGAGCACACCATGGGACTTATCCAGGTTTCTTCTGAGCTTCACACCGTGGCGGAGAAGCTGAGGAGCGCTAGTTGAGCCGCTCATTCGAGCATTCAAATCGCCCGAATGATTGGGTAGCCGCCCCTTCGGGCGATTCAGGCGGCGCTTTGGATCGAGATAAGACAAACATGGGGTGCGAGCGATGACCCAAGATGATGACCTTGCCGAAGTAATCGGCGAGTTTCTAGTAGAATCTGGCGAGGGCTTAGACGCCCTCGACCAGGCCTTTGTTGAGCTAGAGCATGATCCGACCGATGTGGGAAACCTGGCGTTCGTCTTTCGGACCATACATAGCATTAAAGGCGCCAGTGGCTTTTTGGGTTTCCAGAACCTAGAGAAGGTTACCCATTCAGCAGAGAACCTTCTCTCGCAGTTGCGAGACGCGACTTTGCTGCTCACGCCCGAGATTACCACCGTTTTACTCTTGGCGGTGGACGCGGTTAGGCAGATGCTGCTGAACATAGAGCAGAGTGGAAGCGATGGCGATGCGGACCACACTGAGTTAATTCGTTCAATGGAGTCACTTAGCCATAGGCCGCAGTCTACGACGGAGCCTGGGGTTCAAGTTCCTGGGCTGGACGGTCGCAAGCATGACGGTCCCACGGTTCATCTGCCCGAGAATGCAGAGGCAGAGGTTTCCCGGACTTCACAGGGAGCTACCCAGAAAGAGGGCGTCCCAGTCGTCCCCGATAATTCCAGCGATGAAGAGTTATCCGATGATGAGAGTAAGAGTGTTGGAGAGCTCCTCGTCGAAGCTGGAAGGGTAAAGCCGGAGGAAGTGCAACTCGCATTGGAGGCACAACTCGCTGGAGATCCCCGGCATGTTGGCGAGATACTCGTCGAAAGGGGGGTACTCGACTCTTCTGACGTCGTTGAAGCACTCAATACCCAGCGTAAAGAGGCCGGACCAACAGTAAACAACTCGACGATTCGTATCGATGTAGCACTGATCGATCGGTTGATGAACCTTGTGGGGGAGCTCGTACTAGCGCGGAATCAGGTTTTGCAATTTACTGCGAATCAACCAGATAGCGCTTTGGTCGAGACGACCCAAAGGCTCAACCTCATCACCACCGAACTCCAGGCCGGAGTGATGAAGACTCGCATGCAGCCGATAGGAAACGTGTGGTCGAAGTTTCCAAGGGTTGTCCGCGACCTAAGCCTATCGGTTGGCAAGAGGATAAGACTTCACATGGAGGGGGCCGAGACTGAGCTCGATAAGACGATTATCGAAGCTGTCAAAGATCCCCTAACCCACCTGGTCCGAAATGCTATTGATCACGGCATCGAGTTGCCCGAGGCGAGAGCGGCTCTTGGCAAACCGACAGAGGGTACGCTAAGCCTGAGGGCTTTTCACGAGGGCGGCCACGTAAATATTGAGATCAGCGATGATGGCTCTGGTATCGACGTGGAGAGGATCAAGGCTAAGGCCGTATCATCGGGTCTGATCTCAGCTGATCAAGCGGCGAAGCTTTCTGAAAGGGATGCATCGGCGCTTATCTTCCTTCCCGGTCTCACCACTGCAACAGCGGTCACCAACATCTCTGGCCGAGGGGTCGGTATGGATGTTGTCAAGACCAACATCGAGAAGATCGGTGGGGTCATGGATATCCACACGGTCAAGGGAATCGGTACGACATTTCGGATCAAGATCCCACTTACGCTTGCCATCATCCCGGCCCTGATAGTCACCACCGCCGACAACCGCTATCTGATTCCCCAGGTAAATCTGGTCGAACTGGTGCGACTCGAGGCAGATCAGGTGCAATCCAGCATAGAAAAGATCCATAATTCCCCGGTGGTTCGCCTGAGGGATCGGCTCTTGCCGCTGGTCGACCTAGCTGATGTCCTCAAGACGCCAAAGAAGACCAAAGTCCTTCTGTCCGCGCAGGATGGAGAAGAAGAAGATTTCGATTCCAACCTCAAGCCGATCAATATCGTCGTATTGCAGGCAGATGACAACCAGTTCGGACTGATTGTCGACGAGGTCTTAGACACCGAGGAGATAGTTGTCAAACCGATGGGTCGGCAGATCAAGAATATTCCGGCCTTTGCAGGAGCGACAATAATGGGCGATGGACGTGTGGCGCTGATTATCGACGTGATGGGCCTGGCTCAGGAGTCCGGAGTAATAGCTCAGAGCAGGGACCGTTCCGCAGGGGAAGCCCATACGACGACCCTCGAGGAGATGGTAGCCACCCAGCCCATGCTCGTACTCGGAGTAGGCTCCGCTTCGAGGGCGGCTATTCCGTTGTCGGCAGTGGATCGCCTAGAAGAGTTCGCCAAGGATATCATCGAGACCACCGGCGGTAAGGACGTAGTTCAGTACAGGGGAAGCATTTTGCCACTGGCTTATGTATCTCAAATACTTAATCTTCCATCGAGCCGTGATGACGTTGATACCTTGGAGGTCGTAGTGCATACAAGCAATGGTTCGAGTGTAGGGATTGTCTGTGATTCGATAGTTGACATTATCGACGAGACCATCAACCTACAGGCAACGGATTCTAGGCCAGGGGTTACGGGGGTAGCCGTTATCGACGGTAGGGTTACCGACGTCCTAGACGTGGATTTCATTGCTGATTCGGTTAGATTAAGCGGACCATCCAGGTCCAGGTCCTACGCGGCGGTTGCATCATGAGTATTCCAACACAGAATCAATACTGCACCTTCTACGTTGCCGACCACCTCTTTGGGGTTGGTGTTGGCGAGATACAGGAGGTCATCAGATATCAAGACGTCACCCATGTACCATTAGCGGCGCATTCCGTCGAGGGGTTGATAAATCTTCGTGGGCAGATCGTAACGGCGATAGACCTAAGGAGGCAACTAGCGCTCCCAGAACGTCCCGCCGACACGCTTCCTTTGAATGTTGTCGTGCGCACTGAAGATGGACCTGTTAGTCTTCTGGTTGACGAAATAGGTGATGTAGTCGATATCGACGAGTCGACCTGGGAGGCCACTCCACCTACGGTTGGAGGGCGGATTGGAGATCTGGTTCAAGGCGTGTATAAGTTGCAAAATGAACTCCTTTTAGTTTTGGCCACGGATCGGGCTGTTGATGTAGGTGCATCAGCGAGCATTTGATCGACATAATGGAGCAGCGATCCGACGTCGACGGCGTGCCGTCCAATCAGCCTGAAGAGATTGACGACAGGATAAGAGTTCTTGTTGTAGACGATACGGTGACTATTAGACGCCTTGTGTCCAACGCCCTAGATGCCGAGAAAGACATTGTGGTTGTGGGCACGGCGTCAAATGGTCGCTCCGCACTCTCTAAGATCGAGCAACTCAAGCCGGACGTAGTCACCCTCGATGTCGAAATGCCAGATATGGATGGATTGCAGACCCTGGCTGCCCTGCGGGATGCCGGTAAGTCTGTGCCGGTGATTATGTTTTCGACCTTGACCGCTCGTGGCGCAAGGGCGACCATTGAAGCATTGGCACTGGGGGCGGCGGACTACACCACAAAACCGTCGAGTGGCAACATCACAGAGTCGATGATGTCAATAAGTGAAGACCTGGTTCCAAAGGTTCGTTCACTTGCAAGACGAAAGCCGGGCACTAGGCCACCTAGGCGCTTCGTTCCCGTAGCACCAACAGACGATCAAGATAAGGTCGAAGCCAAGCCGACATCTATATTTGAGCTTAGGAAGCGTCCAATTCAGCTGCGGCGCGCACCGATTGTTACCAATCCAGTCGATATCGTCGCAATTGGCGTCTCCACCGGCGGGCCAAACGCTTTGTCGGTGATGTTGCCACTGCTACCAAAGAGCATCGAAGTACCGATAGTGATCGTCCAGCACATGCCGCCTATGTTCACTTCGCTGCTTGCTGAACGCCTGTCACCGCATTGCAATATTCCAGTTACTGAAGTGGACACACCTAGGCCACTCACGGGAGGGATGATCTATCTAGCACCCGGTGGACGACATATGGTGGTTGAGCGACGAGGCCTTACCAAGTGGCTCAACTTAAATGATGACCCACCTGAGAATTCATGCAGGCCGGCGGTGGATGTTCTGTTTCGCTCCGTAGCCCAGGAATTCGGACCGGGTGTACTCGGCGTTATCTTGACGGGTATGGGTCATGATGGGCTCGTTGGTTGCGAGTCGATCAGCCACGCTGGAGGGCGTGTGATAGTTCAGGACGAAGCCACTTCGGTCGTCTGGGGGATGCCCGGATCTGTTGCTAGTGCCGGATTTGCGGAAGCAATCTTGCCAATCGAAGAGATTGCGGATGAAATAGCCAAGCGGTGCGCGTTCAGGTCCCCTCATCGGACCGCACGGGACAAGAGTCAGTTGACATAGTGGCCCCGTTGACATAGTGGCCCCGTCGACAGGGATCGATGGATCAGACCGATTCCTGGTGCAGGCGTAGAGAATGCCGTCAAAGAAAAGGGCCATCGGATGTTTTTATTCCCGATTCCAGCGCAGGTAAGTTTTCGGCGAGTAGCGCAGGTGGACTCACCATCGGGTCGATACAGAATGTTAACATTCGATAATAGCTATGAGCAGCAGCTATTAACAGTGCCGTAATAAAATCGTATTTTTCACGAAACATCCCACCCATAGGTTGAGCTATGCGCCAAGGTCACATTTGTCGCTTTTATCAGCCGGAGGGAAACATGCACTATAGTGCGGGAGATACGGCCTGGGTACTACTCAGCGCTGCGCTGGTGCTCTTTATGACTCCTGGACTGGCCTTCTTTTATGGTGGTATGGTCAGGTCCAAGAATGTCTTAGGGATGTTGATGCAGAACTTCGCTACCATGGCGGCAGTAAGCCTCGTCTGGGTATTTGTATCCTATTCCCTCGCCTTTGGGCCGGACTTGGGCGGAAAGGGCCTGCTCGGGAGTCTCCATTTTTTTGCGCTAGCTCATGCGACCCAGACGGTTCCGGGTTTTAGCGGACACCTAGCACAACACATACCACCGCTGGCATTCGTCATTTTCCAGATGATGTTCGCCATCATCACTGCGGCGCTGATCACCGGGTCTACGGCTGATCGGATGAAATTTGGCCCATTTATAGTCCTGATCATCCTCTGGTCCTTGTTCGTTTACGCACCCATTGCCCACTGGTCCTTCTCTCCTACGGGGTGGCTCTACAGGTTGGGTACGGAAGATTTCGCCGGCGGGACGGTCGTCGAGATAAACGCCGGTGCGGCGGGTCTCGCTGTGGCCATGGTCATCGGGAAGAGAAGAGGATGGCCCAAGTCTCAGATGCCACCCCATAACGTTCCACTTACCCTGGTTGGAGCGGGAATATTGTGGTTTGGCTGGTACGGCTTCAATGCTGGCTCTGCGCTGGCGGCTAATACGCTTGCTGCTCATGCCTTTCTGAATACCAATACAGCTGGAGCCGCGGCACTTCTTGGGTGGATCGTGGTTGAAAAGATTCGAGGAGGAAAGTCGACCATACTGGGGGCAGCATCGGGAGCGGTCGCTGGGCTGGTTGCGATCACTCCATCGTGTGGCTTCGTGGATATTTATGGTGCGACCGTAATCGGATTGGCAGCTGGTGTGATCTGTGCCTTTGCGGTGTCACTGAAGTACA
>JAKBHQ010000478.1 GCA_021836665.1 Thermoplasmata archaeon | reverse complement strand
TCCCCTTGTTGATGCGCTATGTATCGAGGTGAATAAAATGGGAAACTTCGTCGAAGGCGGCCGAGCATCTCGGTAATTCTCTCTTCGAGATCACTACGCTCTTGCTTGAAGCCATCCAGATCGATTGGAGACATAAGAGAAGAATCGGCTGGATAATAGTTTTTCCTCCAATGAAAGTAATCGTCGAGGACCTTATCGAAGAGCTCCTTGACATAACCCGAATTCTCACCTTTCGGTCCGGGAAAGTAGGCGAGGTAGGACTCATATTCGAAAGTCATGATTTCTCTCCAAAATACCTTGGCACTCGTAGGTGCTCGCTTTCTTTTCGCTCTTTAGATTCTTCGAAAACTTGTCCCCTGTGGGCTCGGAGTCAAACCAAACGGACGATTGTTGCTAAACCACCAGATCGGGTTCTGTCCGCTGCTTAGCTCCTCCTACGGCTAGGGTATGTCGTGGAGAAATCCTCGATATTGCCATCCGGCCCTCGCCTTAAATTACCAAGTGAGAATCCTCAGGTGCTTCAAGTCGAACATCCTTTGCCGCATGATCCACCTCGTATTGTGGATCTACTGCCCATGTAGTCCGAGCATCAAATAACTCACCTGTCAAGTCTCTACCCGTTCCCTGTTTTTCCTAGCGGCCCTAAAGCATAGATCACCTCCAAAGCCAGCATTGCAAATTGGTCTTGTCGTGTACAAATTGTTTCGATCTTTCAAAGCCCAATACCAGGTTCACGTCGGCCCAGAGAAGTGGCTCTGGTCGGTCTACCGGGTCACTTTCCTGTTGCGCTTCCTGTCGCCACCTCCTCGAGGTGCTGATTGCCTGGCAGCAAGACAATTCGCATCGAACTAGACCGTATCGCCCTTCGATCGCTCAGCTCCCGTAGCTGTCGATAGTCGAGATCCCCTATAGCTGACCACACATAGAATGCGGTTTCCACCATCATTCGCCAATGTAACGATCAAAACTGCTAATGTGCGGATAGGTCGATCCTGCCACAAATTGGCCAGGCGGAGAAAACTACCTGGGGATTTTCTTACACTATGGACGAACTCAGAAGTGCGCCCAGAACAAACTTGGTAACCTGGGTGACCTTGTCCTCGAGCAACTCATCACCTTCGAGCAGCATTCTCGACGCCGACCTGGTTACGCCCAAATAGAAACCGAAGCAGATGTCAGCCGGAATATCCTGACGAATCAGTCCGTCTTGCTGCGCAGACTCAAATCTCTCCAGCACCGGTTTGACCGCCAGTTTGAACTCGTCGATTCGCTCCTTGGCAATGTTGCTCCTAGCTAGATAGATGTACTTACTAGAAAGGTTGAATAGCACTCTCGTAAATCTCGCCACGACTTCATAGAGTTCTACGGACCCAATATCCGCCTGGCAGATACCGTTTTTAAGATCAAAGAGGGCACTCTCCATGAGAGAATCGAGCAAGCGCTCCCGGTTTGGAAAGTAGCGATATAATGTGGCCCTCGCCACCCCCGATACCTCCGCAATTTCAGCCATTGAAGCATTTTCACCGCGAGTGGAAAAGACCTCGGCCGTGGCCTGGAGAATAGCTTCTACGGCGAGGTTCCTCATGGCTGAGGCGCGCTTAGCAGGCTTCTCTGGACAACCTCCGCCCGATTCGGCACCACCTTTTCGAATCAACCTGCATCACCCAAACCGATTTTACTAGTCCTGAGACTATGCTGTCTCACAAAGATACAGCATTGATTCTATTAACTACTTAAGATCGCAGCTACGTGACTCAACATTATGACAAGGGGCAGCAATGTCAGTAGAACCGACCTCTGCGCTTGAATCTGGCACCTCGACGCGAGACCGTACCGTCTTCATGGCCATAGTTGCATTGATGTTGGCAATGCTGCTGTCAGCACTGGACCAGACAATCGTCGCTACTGCACTTCCGACAATCGCCGGAGACCTTGGCGGCCTCAACCACCTCTCCTGGGTAGTTACTGCTTACTTGATTACCTCGACCATATCTACTCCCCTTTGGGGAAAGCTGGGCGACCTTTATGGACGAAAGAAGCTATTCCAAGCTTCAATAGTCATATTCCTTTTGGGATCCGCGCTTTCTGGAATTTCGCACTCGATGGCTCAGCTGATTGCCTTCCGAGCCATTCAGGGAATCGGGGGCGGAGGCTTAATTGTAGGTTCGCAGTCCATAATTGGTGATATAGTCTCTCCTCGTGAGCGGGGTAAGTACCAGGGTCTTTTCGGTGCGGTTTTTGGGCTCGCTTCAATAGCAGGCCCGCTGCTCGGCGGATTTTTCACCGATAACCTAAGCTGGAGATGGGTATTTTATATTAACATTCCAATCGGCATCGTCGCACTCGCAGTTATCGCTACCGTCCTTCACCTTCCAGTTCAGCGACGTACCCATAAGATCGATTACTTAGGATCTGCGTTGTTGGGCGTGGCGGTTACGATTATCATCCTCGTAACCACCTGGGGAGGGACCACCTATCCTTGGAAGTCGCCGACGATTATCATTCTGAGTGCGCTTAGCGCAGTTTTATTGGTGATATTCGTCTTGGTAGAGCGGGTAGCATCAGAACCCCTCCTTCCACTCGGCCTTTTCAAAAACGCTATTTTTACCGTTACGTCTTCGATGGGATTCATTGTCGGTTTCTCAATGTTCGGAGCCATTATCTTCTTACCGACATTTCTACAGACCGTCTTCGGAGCCTCGCCGACCATGTCAGGGCTCGAACTTCTTCCATTGATGCTCGGTGTTGTAGGAACCTCAATTACCACCGGGCTTTTGATCACGAAACATGGACGTTACAAGGTCTACCCAATAATTGGTACCCTTCTGATGTCCTTTGGCCTATTTCTACTTTCCATGATGACCTCGACCACCAGCCTCTTCGTGGCGTCGGTCTACATGTTTGTTCTCGGGCTAGGACTCGGGGCCGTAATGCAGGTTCTAGTAGTGGCAGTTCAGAATGCCGTCCCTTACGAGTACCTTGGAACCGCTACTTCAGCGGCTACCTTTTTCAGGTCGATTGGGGGTTCGTTTGGGGTTGCGGTCTATGGAGCAATATTTAATGCTCGCCTTAGCACCAACCTCCACAGATACTTACCCCCGGCTGCCTTCAGCCTGATCAAGGGCCAAAGCATCGCAATAAGTCCTTCTGCCCTAGACAAACTGCCAACCCCAATCAGGCACGGTTTCATACTCGCTTTTTCCCATTCAATCGACACAGTGTTTCTGATTGCGGTCCCAATTGCCGCTGTATCATTTGTCCTTTCGATCTTTGTAAAGCAGGTTCCCCTAAGGGAGCATGCATTCGTGGACTCGGAGGCCGGTATATCTGGGTTTGTGGCAGAGTAAAAGATGAGGTTCGAAAAACCATCGACTCATAAATCCTCAGTAGACTAAACAACTAACAAAATGGCAGCTAGTTGGGAGTTGGCTTTGTTAGTTACATTGAACTCGACCGTCGCAAATGCCCGATAGGTGTCCAAGTTTCGCATTTAGATTCGACACTGCCTCCTACCTAAAAAGCGAGGGTCGGTGCAGGTGGACGGGCTTTAGCATGTCTGTACGAAACTGAGCTGCAAAATCGTGAGAAAACTTACTGAAGTAACGGGTAACCATGGCCGATAAAAGACCAGTGACCACGACTTATCCACAACCGGCACAAGGCCAAAACGGCGCCAATAGGAGGATCGCGCCATCCGGGAACTTCATTTCGCCCCTGGGTAGGGCAATAATTGCCGCAGGACTTGTTTCAGAGGATCAGATGAAGGCCGCGGTAGAAGAAGCTAGGGCCACCCAGGTCTCGCTGAATCGTGTGTTGGTCGCCCGCAAGCTAGTCGACGAACGAACCATGGCCGAAATAATGGCCAAACGTCTCGGTCTCGAGCTCGTGGATCTATCTCGAATCAATCTAGACCCAACAGCTGTATCCGCAATACCCAATCAGCTAGCAAAGAAACATGAGATCCTGCCGATAGCCTGGAAGGACTCAAAACTAGTAGTCGCCATGGCCGACTCATCAGATTTAGTTGCACTGGATGATGTTCGAACGATCACCCAGCGTGAACTGATCGTTGTAATAGCCACTAGATCGGACCTTATCCAGACAATCGAGAGGTCGGTCCGCTTTGATGATGCGCTTGACGCAACTTCGCAGGCGGCCGCCGACCAAGTTGCCGACACGGATACCTCCGCCCTGACAGTTGACGTTATCGAAGACGCTCCGATAGTAAAACTCGTCAATATTACCCTCGCTCAGGCGGTACAGCAACGCGCTTCGGACATCCATATCGAGCCAGGTGAAGATGAAGTCAGGATTCGACTCAGGATCGACGGTGTTCTACACGAAGTAAACAGGTTCCCAAAGGTGCTACTCTCGGGCATCGTTTCGAGGCTCAAAATTATGGCCAACCTAAACATCGCCGAACGGCGTGTACCTCAAGACGGGCGAATGTCGGGAACCTTGGCTGGCCAAACCGTTGATATGCGTCTTGCCACTATGCCAACGGTGGCCGGAGAGAAAATAGTCATCCGAATCCTAGATAAATCGACGGCCCTGCTGGAACTTGGTCAACTCGGATTTATGAAGGAGACCCTCGATCAGTATGAGGCCTGCTTCCGGAGACCCTACGGAACAATTTTGGTGACCGGACCAACCGGATCGGGAAAATCGACGACACTTTATGCAACCTTGAACCAGATCAATCACGAGTCAAGAAACCTAATAACTGTCGAAGATCCAGTCGAATATCGCCTACCTGGCGTTACACAGGTTCAAGTAAATACTAAGGCCGGATTGACATTTGCATCCGCCCTAAGGTCAATTTTGCGATCTGACCCAGACATAATACTCGTCGGGGAAATTCGAGACCAAGAGACGGCAATTATCGCAATTGAAGCCGCGCTTACCGGCCACTTGGTACTTTCCAGTGTCCACACCAACGACTCGGTTTCTACACCTTCTCGCTTGGTGGAAATGGGAATTGCTCCATATTTAATTGCCTCTTCATTGGACTGTATAGTCGCCCAGCGCCTTACAAGAAAACTATGCGACAGCTGTAAAGTGGCCTACACTCCTACGCTTTCGGAGTTGCGGTCGGCGCATTGGCCCGAAGACAAGATCCCCCCGCCGGAAAAGGCATTTAAGGCCGGGGGGTGTCCCAGATGTGCAGGCACTGGATTCTTAGGTAGGTTCGGTCTGCACGAAGTCCTTATAATCAGCGAAGAAATTGAGCACGCCATCGCTGAAGGTGCTAGAACAGACACAATAAGACAACTTGCGAAAGCCTCAAATATGCAGACAATGAAGGATGTCGGCTTGTACCACGTCTCATTGGGGAATACCTCGCTCGAGGAAATTCTCAGAGTTGTTTCGTAAATCGGTTGTCGTAGCGCACTTGCCCGACATGAGAAGGATAGATGATGAGTGATCCACAGATAACAACTAAATCAGCGCCGAGCACTAATTCATCATCCGACATGTCAACCCTCATGCGGGAAAAAGTCAGCATCACGGCACTGCTACAGATACTCGTTGAGGCTGGTGGCTCCGATTTGCACCTAAGCGCCGGTTTGATACCTACAATTAGGGTAAATGGCGAACTACTGCAGATTACCAATCATGAACGAATTGATGCTAGGCGGCTAAGAGAGCTCATCTATACAATGCTTACCCAGCGACAGCGGGAGCGCTTCGAGGATGACCTGGAGCTCGACGGTTCTTATTCTGTTCCTGAAGTCGGCCGATTCAGATTCAACATTATGCAGCAACGTGGCTCAGTGGGTGCAGTGTTCCGATATATCCCCTTCGAAATACCAGGATTGGAAACCCTTGGCCTACCGCCGATCGTCGAAAAGTTGACCACCATTCCTAGGGGATTGGTGCTTGCTACAGGTCCGACGGGATCCGGAAAATCGACTACCCTCGCTGCGATATTGGACCGTGTCAACTCCACAAGAAAATGCCACATTGTCACCATCGAGGATCCGATTGAGTATCTGTATCGACACAAGCTCGCCGTGGTAAACCAGCGCGAGGTCGGTGCGGACACAAAAGGATTCGGAAACGCCCTGAGGCACGTCCTTAGGCAAGACCCTGATGTCATACTAGTAGGTGAAATGAGGGATTTGGAGACGATTTCCTCGGCTATCACCGCAGCAGAGACCGGTCACTTTGTGCTCGCAAGCTTGCACACCCAAGATGCCCCGCAAGCAATAGACAGAATAGTTGATGTTTTTCCCCCATACCAGCAACAGCAGATTCGGGTACAGCTCGCGAGTACCGTTCAGGCAATCGTAACCCAGCAGCTGCTACCCAACGCCCAAGGGACTGGAAGGGTGCTGGCTTGCGAGGTCCTAGTCGCAACACCTGCGGTTCGAAACCTGATAAGAGAGGCGAAGGTGCACCAGATCTACTCCTCAATGCAGGCTGGTGGGCAGTATGGAATGATGACCATGGATAGTTCGCTTGCAGCATTGGTCAAGGCTGGGAAGATAACCCAAGCCACGGCATTTTCCGCAAGCTCCAATCCAGAGGACTTAAAGAGACTGCTAGCGGGGAGTAGATAAGAGATGCCCGATACCTATACCTACAGGGCCCGAGAAAAGTCTGGAAAGATTACCAGCGGAAAACTAGAAGCCGAAAGTAGAGAACTAGTCGTCTCCAGGCTCAGAGAGATGGGCTATCTCCCGGTTTCTGTAGTACAAGAGCGCACTACGGGGTTGAACACCGAGATCAACATACCTTTCCTGTCAGGCAAGGTCAAGGATAAAGACGTTTCGATCATGTGTCGACAGCTCGCCACAATGGTCAATTCTGGCATGACCCTCCTTAGGGCGCTTTCCATCTTGGCATCGCAGACTGAATCCAAACCCCTTGCAAAAATCATTAACGAAGTGCGGTTGGATATTGAGCGCGGTCAATCCTTCTCCGGGGCTTTGATACGTCACCCCAAGACCTTTGATCGACTATTCGTCGCCATGGTCCGATCCGGCGAAACAGGCGGTGCATTAGACGACGTACTCCTCCGTCTGGCAACCAGTCTTGAGAAGCAGGTAGAGCTGAAGCGTAAGATAAAATCGGCAATGACCTATCCAATAGCGGTATTAATACTCGTGCTCGTCATTCTGACGGCGATGCTGCTGTTTGTAGTACCTACCTTCCAGAAAATCTTTGCTACCCTTCATGGAACCCTTCCACTTCCAACACGGATCCTCCTCGATGTCTCACATATTGCCGTTACCTTCGCTCCGCTACTAATCGTCTTCTACGCAGGCGCCGCCTACGGCTTCGTCAGATTTGCCCGTTCGAAGCGAGGAAGGGATATCTTGGATCGGTTGATTCTAAGAGTTCCCATTTTCGGCCGGCTCGCCCGAAAATCATCGATGGTTAGGTTCTCAAAGACACTCTCGACTCTTCTGCATTCGGGGGTCCCGATCTTGGAAGCACTTGAAATCACCAAGGAAGCCTCCGGGAACGTCGTCGTAGCCGAAGCGGTCACAGACATGCAGGTAGGCGTGCGATTTGGCGAACCGATGTCTACAAGAATGGCCACTCACCCAATCTTCCCGCCAATGGTAACGCAAATGGTAGCGGTCGGAGAAGAGTCCGGTGCCGTGGACGACATGTTAGACAAGGTAGGTACATTCTACGAGCAGGAAGTTGAAGCGCTAGTCGGATCGCTATCCTCGCTACTCGAGCCTATCCTTATCGTGGTATTGGGAAGCGTTGTCGGCTCTATGGTGATTTCGCTCTATCTGCCGATGTTCAACGTCATCAAACTGATCAAGTGACAACCAGAGGGCCAGCTGTGCGTTTGTCATCGGATATTTCTATCTCCTCTTGAAACCTCCCCACGGCTAAAGCCGGGGGATTCCTGGCTCAGGCAGCCTGAGTGCCCAGCGGACACCCAGGTCTTATGCCATCAACACCAGCCGGGTTGA
>JAKBHQ010000433.1 GCA_021836665.1 Thermoplasmata archaeon | reverse complement strand
AAGAACTCCGTCCACATCGGCGATGACAATATGGTCTTTGGCGCAGTATATGGTCCTCCCTTTTTCAGACAAGGTGACCACCGCGGGGACGCGACACTAGAGAACTTTCGGACTTTGACCAAGCTCTCACAATCCTTCCCTGAGTTGGATTCGGCCGGAGGAGTCATTTGTGAACCTAATGATGCTCCTTTCGATTCGCGGCACCTCGACATGCTGTTTGCCCAGCTGACGTTGACCGACAAGATCTATATGGGAAACGTGGTGTCTGGGGTAAATGCCAAGGACACAATTGCCATGAGTGAGATTGCCTTCGGCGGACGTGAGAACCTGGAGAGGACACCAGCGACTCTTTCCCTCATCAACTGCAACTCGCCACTTCGTTGGGACACCAGAATGCTTGAGGCACAGTTCGAATACTCTAGGGCAAACCAGCCGGTCGTTTTGACGCCCTTTTTGCTGATGGGAGCTATGTCTCCAGTTAGCATTCCGGCTACCCTTGCCCAACAGATGGCAGAAGCCCTGTCTGGAATTACACTTTCTCAGCTGATAAGGCCGGGGGTTCCAGTGGTGTTTGGTTCATTCTTGTCTAACATTGACATGCAATCTGGTTCGCCTTGCTTTGGCACTCCAGAATCTGCGGTAGGGCTATTGTGTACCGGGCAAATAGCGCGTCACTTGGGGCTGCCTTGGCGGTCTGGTGGTGGACTTACGTCGAGCCAGGTTCCAGATGCTCAGGCTGGCTACGAAGCGCTCATGACTATGATGCCGACTTTTCTAGCCGGCGCAAACTGGGTTATGCACACCGCTGGATGGCTAGAGGGTGGACTCGTAGCTTCGGTTGAGAAGTTCATAATCGATATCGAGATCCTCAGGATGCTCAAGCATGAATTTACCCCGGTCGAATTTGACGAAGAGTCCTTTGCCTTTGGCGCCCACGTAGAAGTAGGGCATGGAGGGCACTTCCTC
Organism: Thermoplasmata archaeon; assembly: GCA_021836665.1. The sequence goes on along the minus strand of JAKBHQ010000433.1, from coordinate 7,059 downwards.
GGTGCCGAACATACAATGGAGCACTTTAGAACTTGCTTTTACCGGCCACTCGTGTCTTCGTCACAGAACTACGACCGTTGGACTCGTGAAGGGAAGAAGGACGCAGCCGTCCGGGCGGGTGAGATAGCTGAGAAGACCCTCGAGTCATACGTTGAGCCCCCAATGGATGGTGCAATACGAGCAGAACTCGAGGATTATGTTGCGAGACGCCGCAAGGAACTGGGCGACTGACCACTTGACTAGCCTTGGTCGGATCGGGAGGAGATCCTGATTACCTCCTGATCCGTAACCAGAATGTCTAGTGCAACGTCGTGTGGCTCGGTGGGAACTTCCTCGGCGACCTGGGTGGCAAAGCAGAACCCAATAGTGGTGGCGGAGCCGCTTAGGTGGCTCAAGTAGTTGTCATAGAAGCCTCTGCCGTAGCCAAGTCGGAAGCCATTGCGATCGAAAGCCAGGCCCGGTACGACAACGACTTCCACAGTAGACGGATCAGCTGGGACCTTTTCGTTAGGTTCGAGCGGGCCGTAAGTCGTGCTGGCGAGTGCCTCAATCGAATTAAATTTCGCGGCATGCATCTTGTTGGATTCTAAATAAGGAAGGAGGATCTGTTTGTTTCTAAGTGATAGCTCATTGATTAACGTCCTGGTCGGGGCTTCACTTCCGAACGACCAATAGACGAGTATGTTCGTCGCATCAATGACCTCATTGAGGTTTAAGAGGTGCATCGTCATCCGGTTAGATCTGATTTCTCGATCAACTTTCGAAATCGAACTACGTCGTTGGGAAAACTCTTTCCTGAGTTCGTTCTTTAGCCCAACCAACTTTTCTGAGTTTGTCTCCATTGCATAATCGTAACTTCATTACTAACCAAAGTTTTGCACATCAGCAGCAGTAGAACTGATATACTAGATCAAGATCAGATCTAGGGTCAGACTGGACCACGGGTCGATCTGGCCGATTTGAAATAAGTGTTTGTGCCTTGGGCCGAGAAGTCGGCTCCGGGCGACAAAGGGGGGAATATGAAAAAATCTGAACGGAGTCTTACGGCCTTAGAGATCGCAAGGTCTGCCGATATCAAGCCAATCGTAGAGATCGCAGAGGGTATGGGAATTCCCGCCTCAATGCTTGACCTCTACGGCCCGCACGTAGCGAAGATTCGCCTAGAAGCGCTGGATCTGGTTAAGGATCGTCCAAAGGCCAAGTACGTAGTCGTTACGGCTATTACTCCGACTCCGCTTGGAGAGGGAAAGACCACTACCACCGTCGGACTTGGACAGGCCTTTGGCCATATCGGCAAGAAGGCTACGATATCAATTCGCCAGGCTTCGATGGGCCCAACCTTTGGAATCAAAGGCGGTGCCGCTGGTGGAGGCTATTCCCAGGTGATTCCCTTTGAGTCGCTAAATTTGCATTTGACTGGTGATGGTCACGCCGTCACCGCCGCTCACAACCTCTGTTCTGCCATGCTCGACAATCATGTCTACTTTGGAAACGAACTTGGAATAGACCTGCACAATGTGAGCTGGCGAAGGGTTTTGGACGTAAATGACCGGGTGCTGAGGAACCTCGTCGTAGGGCTGGGCACCCAGCAAGATGGCGTGCCGCGTCAAACTGGCTTTGATATCACCGCCGCTTCGGAGGTCATGGCTATTTTGGGGTTGACGACATCGCTGCAAGATTTGCGCCAGCGGCTCGGTCGAATCGTCGTCGGGTATACGGACAAGGGTGAGGCGATTACCGCCGAAGATCTTCACGCTGCGGGTGCGATGACCGTTTTGATGAAGGAGGCGATCAAGCCTAATCTTCTGCAGACCCTTGAGGGGACACCAGCCTTGGTGCACGCTGGACCGTTTGGAAACATTGCGACGGGTAACTCGTCGGTACTAGCAGACATGATCGGCATCTATGGCGGCGACTACTTGGTAACCGAGTCTGGATTCGGGGCCGATATGGGTGCTGAAAGGTTCTTCAATATAAAGTGTCGAACCTCCGGACTTGCCCCGGACGCTGCAGTGGTTGTCACGACCGTTCGCGCACTTAAGGCTCACTCGAATAACCATAAGATCGTTCCGGGTAGGGATCTGCCCGAGGCGCTACTTGCGGAGAATCCAGACGAAGTGAGAATCGGTGGGGAAAACCTGCGTAAGCAGCTGGAGAACGTGCGTAAACACGGTGTCCCTGCGGTTGTCGCAATCAACTCATTCCCGTCGGATTACGCCTCAGAGCATAAAGCCATTCGAGAGATCGCTGAGTCGATGGGCGCCAGCACCGCAGTTTGCACCCACTTCGTCGACGGCGGAAAGGGTGCAGTAGAACTCGCTGAGGCTGTAGCGGAAGCCGCAGATAGGCCAAATAGCTTCAAGGTTCTCTATCCTAGCGAAGCCCCACTGCGCGAAAAGATTGAAGTGATCGCTCGAGAGGTCTATGGAGCCGACGGGGTCGACTATAGTCCTTTGGCCAACAAGCAGCTCGACTCGGCGGAGCAAAACGGTTTTGGAGAGTTTTCGCTTTGTATTGCAAAGACCCATCTCTCGATCTCCTCAGACCCGACGCTCAAGGGCGCTCCAACTGGCTGGAGACTGCCAGTGAGGGAAATTAGGGCATCGGCGGGTGCTGGATTTATCTATGCAATTGCCGGTGAGATGCGTACCATGCCTGGATTTTCAAGGCATCCCGCCGCTGAAAGAATTGACATCGATGAGAATGGCGAGATTGTCGGTCTCTCCTAGAGAGCAAAGCAGTAGTTTTTGATTCCAACCAGAGCGGCTTTGCGAGGCTGGTAGTTCTCCCTTGGGCTACCAGCCTCGCAGGCTGTCGGCAGAGGAAGACCGAACCTCTGCCTTTAGTTTTTGAATTTCACCCATTTGTAGTAGGTCACAGGCGCCAGATCAAGTCCATTGTCCCCTAGGTTTTCGAGTGAGGACCAAGTTCTTATGGTCGGTCGGTTTAGTAGTCGGTGGACTATAAGCGAGGAGGTTTAGTTGAGTACTTCAACCTACGATTTCATTGTCGTCGGAGGTGGTTCTGCCGGGAGCGTCCTTGGGAATCGGCTCAGTTCGGAAAAGTCAAACCAGGTATTGGTCCTCGAAGCGGGGAGGATGGACTTTTCATGGGACGTCTTTATCCATATGCCGGCGGCTTTGGCATTTCCTATTGGCAGCAAATTTTATGATTGGCGTTACGAGTCTGAGCCTGAGCCAGAGCTGAATGGTAGGAAGGTCTATCATGCTCGAGGCAAGGTTCTCGGCGGGTCATCCAGTATCAATGGCATGATCTTTCAGCGGGGCAACCCGATGGATTACGAAAAGTGGTCGAAGGAGCCGGGCCTTGAGAGCTGGGACTACGCACACTGTTTGCCTTATTTCAAAAAGATGGAGACCTGTCGAGCCGGAGCTGACGAGTATCGGGGTGGATATGGTCCGCTAATTCTCGAGAGGGGACCAGCGACTAGTCCGCTATTTGGTGCATTTTTTGAAGCCGTTCAGCAGGCGGGCTACCAGCTGACCAAGGACGTTAACGGATACCGACAGGAGGGTTTCGCCCCATTTGATAGGAATATTTCACGTGGAAGGCGTTTGAGCGCAGCGCGTGCCTATCTCCACCCCGTGATGAATAGGCCCAATCTCAAGGTTGAGACCCGAGCTTTTGTGAATCGCATTATTTTCGAAGGAAACAAGGCCGTCGGAGTTGAATATAGGGTTGGGAAGGGATCTTTGCAGATTGCGAGATCTAAAGAGGTAATTCTTTCCGGTGGAGCGATCAATACCCCGCAGCTTCTTCAACTTTCTGGAGTAGGCCCCGCCGCACACTTGAAGTCGCTGGGCATAGACCTGGTGGAGGACTTGGCTGGCGTGGGGCAGAACCTACAGGATCACCTTGAGGTCTACATTCAGCACTCCTGCAAGCTTCCAGTTTCGGTTGCACCCGCTCAATTGTGGCGAAATAGGCCCTGGGTAGGATTTCAGTGGCTGTTCATGCGGAGCGGACCTGGAGCAACTAACCACTTCGAAGGGGGAGGATTTGCCCGGTCGAACGAAGACGTCACCTACCCGAATTTGATGTTTCACTTTTTGCCCATTGCCATCCGTTACGACGGTTCTGCGCCATCGAAGGGTCATGGCTACCAGGTGCATATTGGTCCAATGAACTCAGACGCTCGTGGTTCGGTTATGGTCAAGTCAAAGGACCCGACGGTTCATCCGGCACTTCGTTTTAACTACTTATCTACGGATCAGGATCGCAGGGAGTGGGTTGAAGCAATTCGAACGGCGCGAAAGATTCTTGGACAGCCAGCGTTTTCCAGCTTTGACGATGGTGAATTGTCGCCCGGCCCTTCAGTCGAGACCGACGAGGAGATTCTGAACTGGGTCCGTAAGGATGCGGAGACGGCATTACACCCATCCTGCACTGCGAAGATGGGTGTAGACGAGATGGCGGTTGTCGATCCAGAGACGATGAAGGTCCGCGGGATTGAGGGGCTTCGCATCGCCGATGCTTCGGTGATGCCCTACGTGACCAACGGAAATATCTATGCCCCGGTAATGATGATCGCAGAGAAGGCAGCGGACTTGATATTGGGTAATACTCCTTTGCCTCCGGTCAAAGTGCCGTTCTATCAGCATGGACAGCCATGACGGGATACCGGGAATTAACCGAAGCAAAATGTCGTCAGTTGGATAAGTGGAGTTAATTTCAAGGCTCATCTAAATGTTGGCTAGCAGGGAGGACCTGACGCTTCTTTGCGATTTGACAAGCAAAAGAAAAAGTGTGGGTTTGGTTGGGATGGTTTCTTTGTCGGGGGCTTCTTTTATGAGGAGCGAGGTTCTTCTTGGGTCGGCCTCGGCGAAGGAAATCGACTAACTGAGTGATTATCAATGATTTTTTGGAATAGTTATTTTTTTGTGTGAATTAAGGCACAGATGCTGTGCTGAAGAGTGATATATTAGTGGCAGATCAGATTGGTAAGAGAGGGGTAACGATCTAAATGAGCGGACTACCTGAGAGGGCCGATGTCGTTATCATCGGTGCAGGAATCGTTGGAAATAGTTTTGCATACCACTTGGCAAAGCTAGGTGTCCAGCGGATTGTGTTGATTGACAAGGGGCCACTTCCTAACCCAGGTGGATCCACGGGACACGCTTCTAACTTCATCTATCCGATCGAGCATTCGAAGATGATGACTCGCCTAACCCAGGACAGTGTTAGGCAATACAAAGAACTTGGAGTCTTTACCCAAAGCGGTGGCCTAGAGGTCGCTCGGACGGAAGAGCGGATGCAAGAGCTTGAGCGCAGGATGGTTTCCGCCCTCGCTTGGGGTGAAGAAGCGCAAAGGGTTACCCCAGAAGACATAAAGAAACTTGTTCCTTATATCGACGAGTCGGTGATCATCGGGGGAGTTTATTTCCCAGCAGTAGGCGTCGTGGACTCTTTGCGGGCCGGGACCCTTATGCGTGAAGAGGCTCAGCGCCTTGGGGCACTAACCGTTGTTGGCGGCACCGAGGTAGGCGACATTAAAGTAGAAAACGGTGTGGTCAAGTCGGTCGTTACCCTCGACGGGCAGGAGATCTTTGCCGACAAAGTAGCAATTTGCTGCGGTGTTTGGAGCCCGAAGATTGCGAAGATGGCAGGAGCAAATATTCCGCTCATTCCTACCGTCCACCAGATGATAAGCGTCGGACCAATTGCGCTGTTTGCAGACACCGTGGGCGAGATCACCTACCCCATCGTGCGCGACATGGATACCGGGATGTACGAAAGGCAGCACGGCGGGGACATCGAGGTTGGATCCTATGCCCACCGACCGATTACGTTGCAGCCAGAGGAGATTCCGTCGATTGAAGAGTCAGTCTTCTCGCCGACCGAGCTTCCCTTCACTCAAGAGGACTTTGACCCTCAGCTTCAAGATGCACTTCAGTTGATGCCGGAACTGTTGGGTGATGAGAAGGCGGGAGTGCGGCACGCCATAAATGGGCTGATTTCCCTCACCCCTGACGGTCATCCAGTGTTAGGTGAGACCCCAGAAGTCAAGGGCCTTTGGTCAGTGGCAGCAAGCTGGATCAAAGAGGCCCCCGGTATTGCCAGGGCGGTTGCCGAATGGATGACCATAGGGCAAAGCGAGATCGATATTCATGAGACCGACATTGCTCGTTTCTATCCACACCAGAAGTCCAAGCTTCATGTAAAACTGAGGGCCGAAGAGCTCTTCAACAAGACATACGGAATAGTTCATCCAGCCGAGCAGTACGCTTCGAGCAGAAATGTGCGGCTGTCCCCGATGCACCAGAGGACATCAGCCCTTGGTGCGGTTTACTTCGAAGCCGCTGGATGGGAGAGACCACAGTGGTACGAGTCGAATGCCGCTCTATTGGAGAAGTACAAGGGCTCGATCGCTGAAAGGACCAGTGAATGGGATTCGCGTTGGTGGTCGCCGATTATCGACGCTGAGCACCTAGCAATGAGAGAGAACGTTGGTCTTGTTGACCTCTCGTCCTTCGCAATCTTCGACGTGATTGGCCAAGGCGCACTTTCGTACTTGCAAAATATGGCGGTAGCCCAGATGAACGTCGCAGTTGGCAGGGTTGTCTACACTCCAATACTCGACGAAAGGGGCGGCTTCAAGGCCGACCTAACGATCATGAGACTGGGGATCGAGCATTTCCGCATCGTAACTGGTGGTGGAGTGGGGCTGATGGACAAGAAGTGGTTCTCAGATCACCTGCCAGAAGACGGCTCTGTGGTTCTTTATGACGCGACTGCGGCCCTCACGACCATGGGAGTGTGGGGTCCAAGGGCTAGAGATCTAATGGCCAAGCTGACGACCGACGATGTGAGCGGCGCTGGGTTCCGCTACGGAACCTGCAAGAACATAACTATTGGCAATACCGAAGTACTTGCTTCCAGGATCTCCTACGTCGGCGAGCTTGGTTGGGAGCTTTATGTTACTTCGGACCAAGGCGGGCATGTCTGGGATCTTTTGTTCGAGGCCGGGTCTGAATTTGGTTTGGTACCCGTTGGCATCGGAGTTTATGGTACGACGGCGAGAATCGAGAAGGGCTATCG
>JAKBHQ010000011.1 GCA_021836665.1 Thermoplasmata archaeon | reverse complement strand
TTATGTAATTCTTGGCGCCAGATCATCCGGGGTCTCCCAGTGACGTCGGAACAGAAGAGACGGATCGTTACCTGGATTTCGAATTGAGAGACCTTGTCGCGTAATTCCAGGTCGAAGGGGCGTGGAGTCAAACAATTACAATTTAGACATGCTTACATCTGCGCTTTTCGAGCATTATTTATGGTGTACTTCTGTACCTTTGGTCCTGGGGAGAGTGCGAAGAAGGTGTGTCTCAAATGGGGTGACTACCCGCTGCTTTTTTGAATTTTCCACTTATTGGCGACTAAAGGCTTAGACAATTTTACATTTCTTGGCGGTCGGAACTTTGGTATCGAGTGAATACCAGCCTGTAGCATGTAGCTTTTAGCTGTGTCTAAAGAGGGTTAAGTTGGAGATCGGTTCAAATTTCGGTGGTGTCCTAAGGACAGTGTCTATAGCGGATGCATTAACTGATGACCTGCGTTCAAAGGTTCTCGATGGCGCCTTTCCGCCAGGATCGACGATCACTGAAACCGATGTGGCCGCAAATTACGGCGTATCAAGGCCCACAGCAAAGGCAGCAATTGTTTCGCTTGTACACAGTGGACTTCTTAGGCGAGAAGCGAACAAGCCGGCATTCGTTCCGCGATTGACCCGAGGAGACGTAGAAGATCTTTACTTCGTCAGAATCAACATCGAAGCGTCGGTAGTTGGTTACCTCGCCGAGATGGGGATTATTCCCCAGGGAGCCTCAAAGGCAGTCACTCAGTTGGCTGAAATAGATCATGACGCTCCTCCTTCGACTTTTGTTGCTGCAGATCTGGCGTTTCACCGAAGCCTGGTGGATGCGGCCGAGAGTCCAAGACTTTCAACCCTCTATGGGCAACTCCTAGGAGAGATTCATCTATCAATGGTCCAAGCACGATACGCACTTGGTCAAGAGCGTATAGTTGGTGAACATGGGGCAGTACTCAATGCTCTTGAAAAGGGGGATGGAGAGGCTGCGAAGGCATTGCTGAGTGAGCATCTGACTGGTGCCTGTGAAGCGCTCAGCAAGGTATTTGATCAATTCAATTGATCGATGCATGCTTTTCGGCGAGTCATGGTTGGAGCTTTTTGAAAATGTTTAATAGGCGATCGGTCCCAAGATAGTGATGCTGTTAGATAAACACTTTCCAATGCAGGTCTTCTCAAATCTGCGATAGAAAGTACTGGGTCATGGCCGTCTGAGAGCGATTTTTGAGTGCGTTCTGCGGATCAAGGTAGGAGTTCTGCGGCGAGTCCTCGCAACTCTTGGGCGCCAAAGCAGTGCCGTGAAGATGATAGGACCTATTGCCTAGGGTAACTGCTGGCTCCCAACATTCTCTGCAACCCAAAGTGAGATGTTTGCCCACTTGATTTCTTGAGGCGGATAGTAGTTGGTTACACCGCCGACGGTTAATTAGCCACCGTTGTTGTAGATCTCGGGTGCGGACATGGCCGGGGCCAAACCCCAGGCCGCAAGGTAGTTTGGGCTTTGATACCAACTACCCGAATCGCATGAATTGTCGACCCTTCATCCGCCGTGGCGAGCCTCAAAGTTTGGCTGCTCGGATGGGAGCCGCCCGATGAACTCCGATTACTCTAAAGTGACTTGCACCGTACTAGCGAGGTTTCCTAATGCGATTCGTCTGAGCCGTTTCCCCAAAGCGCAAAGCCGACGCTGAGCAGGTTCCCAAAACCCCAGGGACTCATCAAGGATTCTTCGCCTAGGTCGAGGCGTTGTTCATTATCCTGCAGAAATTTTGGATAGCTGATCGAGAAGGATTAATAAAGAGGAGCCATCGACATGCAAAGACTTGGATACAAGGTGGTCGGTCCTGACGACGGGCCACCACTCATACTTTCGAATTCCTTGGGAACCACTATGAAGATGTGGAGTTTCCAGCTGGATCATTTGAAACAACACTTTCAGGTAATTCAATACGATACACGTGGCCACGGGAGTAGCTCCTCTCTTCCGGGACCGAGCTCAATAAGTGAGCTGGCGGAGGACGTGATACGACTAGCAGACGAACTGGAAATTTCCCGGTTCAGTTTTGTCGGACTTTCCTTGGGTGGAATGACCGGAATGTATCTTGCATCGATATTTCCTGACAGAATTGACAAGCTTGTGTTGTGCTGCACATCTCCGAGAATGGCGAACACTGCATCTTGGGACGAGAGGGCCAAATTCGCACGAACAAAGGGAACGCGTGCCTTGACTCCTCAGCTTTTGCAACGCTGGTTCACCCCTCGCTTTGTAGATGATACGCCCCAGCTCGCAGATTTTCTTGAAGAGATGCTCGCAAGCGTCAACGATGAGGCCTACGCCGCTTGCTGCGGTGCAATCGGAGACATGGATCTTTGGGACTTGCTCCCGAAAATATCTGCGGAGACGCTAGTGGTGGCGGGATCGTCAGACCCAGCTATCACGCCTTTGACGGCCCTCGAAATTCAACAGGCTATTCCCGGGGCGAGCCTTGCAGTTATTGCAAACGGTTCTCATCTGGTCAACGTGGAAAAGCCGGCGGAATTCTCAGAACTTGTACTCAATCACTTGCTAGGCACGACATTTCAACGGGGATCCAAAATGAGGAGATTAGTACTCGGAGATTCTTTTGTCGAAAACTCACTCGCTAACGCAAGCAACTTTACCCGCCCACTGCAGGAGATCATCACCGAATTTGCTTGGGGAGGCGTCTGGAGCAGACCGGGGCTCGAACTGAAGGAAAGGTCTATCGCAACAGTGGCCATACTTGCGGCCCTCGGTCGGCATGACGAGCTAGAACTTCATATCAGGGGAGCCTTAAATAACGGACTAAGTGAGTCGGAGATTTCCGAGGTGCTACTGCACGTTGCGGCCTATGCGGGTGTCCCAGCCGCAAATACGGCATTTAAAATCGCCAAGTCCGTAATAGATGGAACCAAATAACAAGGCGAATTCGGGTGGTCGGAGGTGTTTCAAAACGGCGGTAGTCGCAATGCCGCATGTTTTGTTCGAGAGCAGGGATATGGCTGCCCCTGAAGGTCTGCTAAATCCAAGAAGACTTGATATTAATTAGGACCGCCCGATCCGTATTCAGAGTTCATCAAGTCAACTACCTGCGGGTAACGCTTAGTGGGGAGAGAAGAAGGCTATCGAAAGGTGCGCTACGGTCTGGGCGAGCACCCCCCAGGTTAGCGGTGGGATCTGCATGCTAGATCTAGTGGTAGTACGTTTCGGTTTGAACCCACCCGTAGCTCATTCTTCTATTGGCGGAGAACGAAGACGGTCAGGTTCCTCGGACCGTGAACCCCTTCAACGCGGGCCAATTCGATGTCAGAAGTGGCGGAAGGTCCAGAGACCATTGTCAAAGGTCGTCCAATATCGTGTGCTGTTATCGCACCCACGATGTCAGGAACTATTTGGCTTTCATTTATGACGACGAAGAGATGATCGGGAACTAACGTCGAGATCGGTGGCGCCTCATCGTCAGATGAATTAAAAATAATCGTTCCTGACGTGGCCAAGCCGACCGCACAACTCGTTAGTGTGCCCAATACCTTCGTGTTGTAGTCGTTCAGTGTCAGCTGGTCTGGGTGGGCAATCTGAAATCCGGCGACTGTATTGCTGAATAGGCTCATTAGAGGAGTCGACACACATATCGTATCCAATCCTCGTGGTGCGTCAATTTTCGAAAGGACACTTTCGAAACTTGAAGCCAAGGCATCCGTTCCAATCTCCACCATTGTGGAGCGATAGTCTTCAACTCGTTCGATGAATAGCTTTACAAGGTCGTCGCGCCCTAAACCGGACTCTTCTTTACCAAGCGGGGCAGTTCCAATCAGAGTTGACTGTGTTCGAACTCCGTTTGATTGTGAGGTGTTTGCCTGACGAATCCTCTGCAAGATCTCACTTTTTGAGGAGGGCATCCAACGTTCCTTTCCGGTAAGCATCCCGCAGTGTTTCTTTCGGTGCAGCTGGCAAGGTTCGAGATTCGATCCACCCATTTATTGGCGGCAAATATTTACCGACCCTGTTTAGCACGGGTCCTCCGTACTTGAGAATTCGACTAACCGATGCTGTCGCGATGTTGAATAAATTTGTGTTACCCATGACTATTCCTACGACTCCAAACGAACCCCGTTCAATATTTCCCAAGACGGTATCGCGTTTGTGGTCGGAGTGGATCGATCTTAGGTGAATTAGGATCTCTGGGATATTTATCTTTACTGGACACACCTCATAGCATGCACCGCAAAGTGTCGAAGCAAAAGCGAGCTCACCTGCTAAAGGGTCACCGACGAGCTGAGGCGTAAGGATGGCGCCAATGGGTCCAGGGTAGACCGATTCATAGGAATGGCCCCCGACCCTTTCATACACGGGACATACGTTTAGGCAGGCCGAACATCGAATACACGAGAGCGCCTGTTTGCCAATTTCATCGGATAGCACCCTCGTCCTCCCGTTGTCCAGGAGGATTATGTGGTATGACTTCTCATTGAAGGGTGTTTCTTTTCCGAGTTCCAGCTGTGCAGGCGGTCTCCCGGTCCAGATGGTGGTGTAGGGGTTCATTCTTTCGCCGGTCGAGGAGCGGGGGAGTAGGGTCAAGAAAACTTCTAGGTCTTCCATCGTCGGAATGAGTTTTTCAATACCGACGATACTTATTACATTGTTAGGAAGCGTCAGGCACATTCGCCCATTTCCCTCAGACTCGACTATGGCTACTGAACCGGTTTCAGCTACTAAGAAGTTACCGCCGGTAATTGCCACCTTTGATTCTAAAAACTTCTCTCTCAGGTGTTGGCGCGCTGCTTCGGCGATCTTTGAAGGTTCAGCTTCGAGGGTGCCCTTCTTAGCGAAAGTCGCCTCGAAAATGTCTCGAATTTCCACCCGATTCCGGTGTATCGCAGGGACCAGAATGTGCGAAGATTCATCCCCGGCTAGCTGGCAAATCAACTCAGCAAGGTCGGTTTCTGTGGGTTCGATTCCATTTTCAACCAAAAAATCATTTAGACCGATCTCCTCGGTAACCATGGACTTTACTTTAATCACCGATTGTGCACCTGATTCGCGCACCAATTCGAGTGCAATTTGCCTCGCTTCAGTGGCGTCCCTGGCCCAGTGCACTTGACCACCCGCTTCGGTTACATTGCGCTCATACTCTTCTAGATAGAAATCGAGATTGGAAAGGGTGTGCTGCTTGATTTGGGCTGCTCGAGTCCTGAGTTCTTCCCAATTTTCTACCTCGGAGACTACCTTCTTCCGTTTTTCTCTAATCGTAGAAGTGGCGTGGCTAATGTTTTTACGCATTTGAAGGTTGCGGATTTCCCTCGTCGACCGTGATTTAAATGAAACTGGACTCCGCTGCTGATCGCGGTGCTCAGTTCTTAACAGCCAGGTGTTTGCCCTTGGAATACCCTCATTTGGCCCCTCAGGCCTGCCAGAATCCGTGCTCACTTCGCCCCCGAAAAATTAGATAGCTTCCCTTGTGTCTGCCGAGTAGCGATTTCGAGTATTTCTGCATAATGCATTACCGTCAATGGCTTCTTTGCTGCTTGTATCCCACCACTAAGGTTCATGAGACAGGATGAGTCAGCGGCCGTCAGCACTTCGGCTCCCGTCCAGTAGACGTTTGCGAGCTTCTCCTCCATCATCACTGTTGAAATGGCGGAATTTTTAATTGAAAATGTTCCTCCAAATCCACAGCATGAATCGGATTTAGGAAGTGGAACCAGTTGAATTCCACTCAGCATGCCAAGGAGTCGCTGTGGTCGATCTCCTAGGTGTATCCCACGCAGTGAATGGCAACTCGTATGAAAAGTTACCTTTTTAGCGAAGGTGCCTTGCAATTCGGTAACGCCGAGAACATCTAAAAGGAACTCGCTCAACTCGATGAACTTGCCTGTCCCGCCTACCGCGGCCCGTGTGGGTCCCAGGAGCTGAGGATAAAACTCTCTAACCGCAGTGGTGCAAGAAGTAGAAATGCCGACAACCCAGTCATAAGGGGTGAAGTTGGTGAGGTGTCTCGCCGCAAGCTTTTTTGCCCTCGTTTCATATCCCGTGTTGAAGTGCATCTGCCCACAGCAGGTCTGTTCGAGTGGAAAGTCGATATCAAGCCCGAGCCTTTCTAAAAGGCGAATTGCGGCAGCGCCTGCCTCAGGGAAAACGGTATCGACTATGCACGACGGAAAAATCGCAACCTTCATGGGTCAACATTATCACCAAGGCGCCTGAAAGTCGTGGTTGTTCACATGTAATACACGTATCAAATTAATACAGCGAAGAAATGTCAATTGGGAAAATGAACTATGGCTGCCTAACTGAGCGTATCGACCTTGCTGTCAATAGTCCTAGGTTACCTACAGCAATTGCGGCGGCAGCGACGAATAAAGTGCCGGGTACACCGAAAATCCGAGATTCCGGAGAGGCGAGAAGTTCTCCAAGCGGTAGGGTTGCCGTCGAACCCATCCAGTCCAGAGAGGTCACTCTTGCCAATGCCTCTCTTGGGATACTGCTCTGAAGCAGTGTGCTCCAGATAACTTCGAATGCGGAGAAAATTATGCCCTCGAGGATAGACGCAAGGCCAAGGATTATTAAGTTGGCACCGAGGGCTAGACAGAGCGGGAACGCAGCCGCAAAGGCGGTCATTATTGCGATGAAGCGCATCGGATATTTTGGCCTTATTTTGAACCCCGCGATTGATCCAAGCAGTCCGCCAACGCCTTGTGCTCCGAGGAGAAAACCCCATGCCTTAACTCCTCCGAGGTGGTTTTGGGCAATGATGGGCCCCAAAACCAATATTGGACCAAATGCGACGAGGTGCATGGCTGAGTAGGAGAGTATGGTCAAAGCGGCCCATTTTCTTTCCCTGACCACCCTCACGCCCTCGAATAGATCAGTAAGCGGGTGTGCCCCTTTACTTAGGCTTGCCTTCGGATTGGCGTGTATAAGTGACAAGGCGATAGCCGAGATCAAGTATAGAAATGCGGTAAAGATAGTCGCCGCTGCGGCCGAATAGCTGGCCATGATTACAGCGGTGATCGCCGGACCGGCCGTCTGACCCAGCGCAATAGCCATTGATCTGAATGCATTTGCCTTCTGGAGCGAGTCCGAAGGAACCACTTCGGGAATTAGGGCTGTTATCGATGGCGTGAAGAATCCTCTTGCGGCACCCCAGAGAACGGCTAGAACAATCAGTTCGGTTTCTTTGGCCGAAGCAAAAACTATTACAGCCGCTATGAGCACGCTGATGATTGTCCTAGTGAGGTCTGAGGCCATCGCAACAAGTTTGCGAGACCTTCTGTCGGCAACGACACCCCCGATGAGTAGGAAGATGATAAATGTGAAAGATGCGCCGGCTAAAACTAGTCCCACCTGAGATGCCGATCCGCCGCGGTCTAATATAGCGAACGTTACCGCAACGGGTAATCCCATCGATGCAGAGACTGAGGCGAACTCAGAAATTGCGACAAGCGAGACTTGTCGTTGGGTCTGGCTGAATTTTGAAATTTTGGTCGACAACTTTTGATCTCCATGAGCGCCTCTGTAAGGCATGGGTGTGATAGGAATAGACATCGGTCCTGCAAGAAGCACTCACCGCATTGCGCTGGCGAACTTCAGAGAGAGCGGGGGGTTACCCTTTGCTAGAGATCGTAACCAGAGGTCGGTAACAGAATGAACCCCAGTTTGAAGCTTTCATCGAAGTTACCCATCTCTAAATCCCTAACCTTGCCTTCAGTGGTGGCTTGATACCCTGGAGAGTACGTTTTATCCACTATAGACGCGAATCTTCTCCACTCGGTTGACCTAAACATATGAAACACATCAAAGATGCGCGGGTATAGAAGTCAAGTCAAACTGTGTGGCAAACCGGTGGTTCAATGTGGAGAACTGATTGGCTTTCTCGTTGGAGGTGAAGCCCGCAGGGTCCTCGGGTGTAAATATGAGTGTAGCGATGTATATGAGCTTGCGGCGGTGAATTTCGTACCATGAGAATCATAAATGGTGTTATGGAGGCCTCTAAGGACTAGATTTCTCGAACTAGAGCTCATTATTCAAGTTCAGGTGGTCTTGACTAGCTCATCTGCACACTTTTTAACCTTTAATAGGTGCTATATAGTGTGCTGACT
>JAKBHQ010000409.1 GCA_021836665.1 Thermoplasmata archaeon | reverse complement strand
GTGTGACGTCTATATGATGTTTATTGCACTGAATTTGTCCATTTAACCCCGTTTAGGTGCGACATTGACTTTTTAAAGAGGAGTGGAGAAGGGTTGGATTTCAGGCCATGAATGAGGAGGGAAGACGGTGGACAGACCGATCAAACGATTCAAGTGGATCAATTTTTCGTATTTCAACTGTGCCCGAGTTCGAAGCTAAGCCAATAATTAACTGGGGAAGTGACCTGGAAGTTGGAATCGGAATCGTCGATCGGCAACACCAGCGGCTTGTCCAGATCTTTAACAACCTCGTTACGTCACAATCTGAATCGGTTTCGCCAGTCATCCTGCAGACAAATTTGATCGAGCTTTCAAAATATACGCGATACCACTTTGGGACAGAAGAAGAGATGATGAGGAAGTGGCCGATTACTCCCTCTCACAAGAAGATGCATCTGAAAGCTCATCAGAGTTTCATTAATTTCATTGACCGCGCTCGAGGCCTTGCCGACGATAGTCCAGATGATGTTGCGCTACATGTAACTACATTTTTGGCAAAGTGGCTGCTGCATCACATCATTGAGGTCGATAGTCGGCTGGCAAAAGAGATTATGGCATGCCAGAGCGGTGTCGGCGTCGACGAATTGACTGAGACTAATGGGTCCGTCAGCGCGGTGCTGGTCAGTTCGATTACAGAGATGAATGATAATCTAGGCCTGCGAACCTTTGAGGTGTTAGACCTCAATGCTCGGCTAAAGGCCGAAGTCAGCAGGAGTCAAGAACTCGTAAAGGTCAATTTTCTTTTGGCTGAGGTAAATTCCGCGGTTGTACTGGCGAATGATCAAACGGAATTTATGAACCAGGTTTGCGCGAAGATTGTAGAGGTTCTAGGAGTTCCCCTCTCCTGGATTGGTCGTCCAGAGGCGGCTGCGAGATTCAATCTCATTGCCGCCGTCGGCGACGTAGAGTACATGGATGTCTCGCCGGCGAACTATGCGACGAGTGATCGAGGTTCTAATGGAAAAGATGGGGGAGGTGGTTCGAATCAAATTCTCGGTGCCCCATCCGAACTGGCGGTTGAAATTGAAATCCAAGAGTACGTCGATGCTGAAGGGTATCAAGGACGTTCCTCGTCAGTAGCACTTCCTATCCTTCGGAATGGCCAGAACTGGGCGGTATTGACTACATGCTTTCACCCAGGGGCCGCGGTCAGCCAAACCATAAAGGACATCCTTGGTCAAGTAGCCAAGAGCATTTCGATCGGACTCGATCGACTTGACGCTATGGACCAGGCGAAGAAGCTCCATGAGCAGGTTGAGTACCAGGCATTTCATGATGCTCTGACCGGCCTACCGAACCGGCATAAACTGGATGATTATCTGCCAGGGGTTCTCGAATCTGCCAAGAGAAATAACTTCGTTGTTGCCGTCGGAATGCTCGATCTTGACGACTTCAAGATGGTAAACGATACTTGGGGTCACCAAGCTGGTGATGTGGTACTGCAAAATCTAGCGGGAAGGTTGAGACTTCGGCTTAGAACCGGTGACCTGCTGGCACGCCTCGGGGGCGACGAATTTCTAATCGTTTTCGAAAGTACTGGACAGGATGATGCCCGTTACCAGATGGAATCCGTGTTGCAACGACTGCACCAGGCGGTTGACGCACCCTTTGAGGTGGCGCCGGGCTGTCACGTTGAGATAGAAATGAGCCTAGGATTAGCCGTCTATCCCCTGGACGCTACGGATAGCGAGACGCTCCTTCGTCAGGCGGACGTCGCATTATATCGGGCGAAAGCTACCAAGGGAAACAGATCAACGTGGTGGCAGATGGGATCAAATGCATTTGCACCGCCAGATTTTGATCAAAGCTTTGACCCGTTCGGGGAAGAATCAACCGCACTTTTGGAGAGTATTCAAGCTTCATCCAGCCATGCAAGTACTGAATTTGTCGACAAATTCTATTCGGGACTCGCCCTTGAAGACAGCGCCCAATCGATCCTGTCCAGCTTGAGTGTCTCTGAAATGGAGAATTTAAAGAATTCTCAGGCCGAGCATTTTAAGTTCGTCCTCTCAGATGCCACCACGCAATCACAGCTCCTAAATCGAGCATATCGTTTGGGTTATGTTCACGCTTTGGTTGGGGTGGATGCATCCCTCATGATGAGGGCTTTTTCACTCTATCGAAGCCTCTTGAATCTGCAGTTGGCTCATCTCGAGATAGACCCACGTAGCAAGTTCCGGCTAGTTCTCGCTTGTGAAAGCAGGCTAAATGAGGATGTCCAGGCCCAACTACATGCTATACAAGTCACCAGCGGCGCATATGGATCACTCCTGCAGCGATCCATGCCCGATGTCGGGACTTCATGGGACGAGGCTGAATCCGAGGAGTTGGAAGTTCTCTCTGGCCTCCCGGGAATTTTGGCTGCGACAATTTGGTCCCTTGATCCTGACGGTCAGTTTCAAGCCTTTCGGGTCAAAGGGAAAATTGCTGATAAAATTGTCTCCGCCTTGGCCCGCTTGGAGACTGACAGCGCAGAGAAAACTACGTCATGGCATTCCGAAATCCTAGCAAAAGCCTGGGGGAGTGGTAGGACCTCGAGCTTGTCAAGTTTGGAGGGTGTCGAAGGCGTTAGGGACCAAATCGACCGATTCACTGAATTGGGTGTTCGTAGCGCGGTGGTGATTCCGACCTTTTCTGGTCAACGTCAAGTTGAGTCGCTTATTGAGCTACTAGGCGAATTTCCCAACCAGTTTCAGTCAAATTTAATGCGCCAATTTATACAGGGCTTGCAGAGACGTTGGCATGAGATTAAAGACCACCTTGAGAGTTTTAATCGAGCACCAATCGTGACACCAGGTCTCGTTCAAAAGTACAATAGCGAACTCTTCAATGGCGGATTGCAAATGTTCATGCAGCCGATTGTCGACTTGAGAAATGCAAAAGTGGTGAATTTTGAGGCACTAGCTCGACTCAGGTCCAAAAATGACCTACTTGTACCGCCCAGTGTTTTTCTTCCGCTAATAGGGGAAGCTGGTTTAGTGAGGCTATTTAGGGAGGGACTGGACCAGGCTCTGACCTGGATGAACCGTTGGGAGGAGGAGGGGTTAGTCTCGGGCGTATCCGTGAAGGTTCCCGCTGCGGCTCTACTCGACCCCGAATTCAAAGCTTGGGTTCGAGACGCACTTGCCTATAGAAATACCTCTCCAAGTCGGTTAACACTCGAGCTTCTTGATACCCGTCGGATGGAGGATAGAGGCCTTTTGGGTGTTGTAGAGGATCTCTTAGAGCTGGGTGTAAGGATTGCAATGGACGACTTGGGTTCTGGATATAGCGGCATATTAGAGATTTCAAATCTTCCTTTCGATGTCGTCAAGATTGACAGAGAAACTACCGCCCAACTTTATTACTCTCCGCTTCAGACTCTAACATTGCTGGGAAGGCTAACGCAGTTAGGAAGGGAATTTGGACGGGACCTCGTAATAGAAGGACTCGAGGATCTAGGAATGCTGGAGGCAGCGGTCTTTCTCGGCGCACCCTTGGCGCAGGGATATCAATTGGCATTTCCTATGCCCCCAGAAACCGTACCTAACTGGGCGAGAAAGTTCGACTTTCCGGTGCAAAATGGTCGAATTCAGACATATCTTGGGGCTCTCACGTATTTTCTAAGTGCGTCTCACAACGATGACTCAGAGGGTGAATCTACTTCGACCGAGTGTCCTGTAGGGGAGTTTCTTGCCAAGCAAGGGACCGAGGCGGAGGAGGCGGTACTCTTTCACTTGCAAATTCATCGCGAAACGACTCACGGCCAGGGTTATCAACGACTATTGCAATGGTTGATCGACAAGGTGAGGTCGGCTTGTTGAGAAGCTAGGGTGGGGGAGGACCGAATTTCAACTTGGTGAAGTTTTGATAGTTCAAACTTGTGATTGCTAGTAGTAGGTAATCGGGGACATCGCGCTATTCAGCTAGGATTTTAGGGTGGCTGGCAACGATTTAGAATTGGGTCAGGGAATCCATAGCTCGAAGATGTCAAGTTGGCTGGGCAATTATGGGGTACTGTGGCGGTTTAAACTTATCATTTATGCCTTGGTGAGTATTTATGTTATCGGGTTAGCCCTCCTTGTGGCAGGCCTAATTGATCGTCGGAGTTGGTCGTTAGTGCTTGGGTGTGGATTAGCCCTAATGGTGCTAATCCTCATCCGACAGGTCACTAAGTTTAAAAGTTCCCTTTTAGTAGCAGGCGATAAAACCTGCAAGGATGAAAGTTCCTGCAGTAATGGTTGTGCAGCGGGAAGCACTTGTGGGGATCGACTCGAAAAAGAACTGCAACTTCGTGCCTCACAATACGATGCGAGGCAGTTGAGTGAAGCAATAAATTCAGTACCGAGGTTCGGACTTGTGTTTTTCGCCAGTTGGCCCACCGTCACCAGTATCGCCGCATTAAACGGGGCCGAGCCTAGCTTTATGTTGGCTGCGGCGTTTTTGTGGATTGCCTTGATGGGCTTTGTTATCGTAAGATATCGAGCCGGGAGACTGGCTGAGTTAGTGGGTAAGGCTTGAGATTGGATGGCTCAAAACCATTCCCAACAATGTTCAGCGATTCTATTCAAATAATCCTTGAATCCTTTGCTACGGGAATCAGTGGACGTCGGAGTGATCGTTAATGCTGCTAGCTCTCGCCGTAGCAGAACCTAGGGAGAAGATACTTTGAGCTACAATGCCAAAGCTAAGGGAAACTTAGTTAGCCAGATTCTTGGACCTTCGAGGGGCATAACAGCTTCGAAGGGCTTAGTCGGTGACCTCTTGTCGCACTTCCCAAAGGAGTCGGTCGAGTCGAGCGAACTCTATAAGTCGGTATACGCCCGAGATGGTTCCTATTTTCAGTATCAACCGAAGGCAGTCGTTAGGGTAAGGTCTGCAGAAGATATCCCGGCGCTCTTCCAAGTTGCCATCAAAAACCAAACCTCAGTGACTTTTCGAGCGGCTGGCACTTCCTTATCTGGACAGACGGTCGGTGAAGGACTGATAGCGGAAATCCGCAAAGACTTCAAAGACATCCGAGTTCTAGCTTCCGGCGAAATGGTGTGGATAGAGCCAGGCTTGACGGTAAACCAGGTTAACGGGTATCTTTCTGGTTTTGGCGTGAAAATTGGCCCGGACCCTGCCTCTAAGTCAGCGGCAATGATAGGCGGTGTACTCTCCAATAATTCGAGCGGCATGCAGGCCGGCGTCGAGCAAAACGCCTACCATACGCTCGAATCGATTGAGTTCATTTTGGCAAATGGGAACCGCTACGATACCTCGAAGGACGGTGACCGTTCACGTTTCGAAAATGACGAGAGACGAATTTTCGAAGGCCTCATAGAACTAAGGGATGAGGTGAGGGCGAATAAGTCCTTGATGGATAGGATTATCCGAAAATATCGCATAAAAAATGTCACAGGCTATTCGATCAACTCTTTCGTCGATTTTGACGATCCGATTGACATCCTTTCCCACCTACTTATTGGATCGGAAGGAACCCTGGCCTTTATCGCGTCGGCGGTGCTTAGGACCTTCCCTATTCTTACTCATCACAGTTCAAAATTGCTTTTTTTCAAAACTGTCACCGAGGCCGCAAGTGCAGTACCAGCGATTGGTGGATTGGGTGCCGTCGCAATAGAGTTGTTGGACTTTGCGTCCCTAATGTCTGTAGTCGGTCGACCTGGAGTTCCCGATATCGTCAGCACCTTACCCGCCGGCTCGTCCGCTCTGCTCGTGGACTTTCAGGCTCCCGACGCCGAATCGCTTAGCACCTTCATTGAAGCCACTAACGAGTTTGTGTCAACTCTAGACCTGTTGGCAGAGACGCCCTTTAGTACGCAGGAAAGTGAAAGGTCAAAGCTCTGGGCGGTACGGGATGGCGTATTCGCTAGCGTTGGCGGAGAGAGACCACCGGGAACGACGGTGATATTGGAAGATGTGGCGGTTCAGCCCGCACACCTAGCGGAGCTTGTATTGAGCCTGAACGGTCTTTTTGATAAATATCAATATAAAGGTGCAGTTTTTGGGCATGCGAAGGCCGGGAATATCCATTTTTTGATTACCGACGACATGTCTTCAAGGGAGCGAGTAGAACACTTTTCCCGCCTTATGGACGAAGTAATTGAGGAAGTGATTCGCCTTGACGGGTCTCTGAAGGCAGAGCATGGAACGGGAAGGGCTATCGCTCCATTTGTCGAGATGGAATGGGGATCCGACGCATATTCGATTATGAAGCGAGTCAAGGAACTTTTGGATCCGAATTGTATCTTAAACCCCGGTGTTGTTATTAATGAAGATCCAACTGGACATATCGCCAATATCAAGCCGATGGGGGTAATAGGTGATGATGTAGTCGATAAGTGCATCGAATGCGGATACTGCGAACATGTCTGTCCTACAAGGTATGTAACTCTGACACCCAGACAGAGGATCGGTGCTCACAGGATCCGACTTGACCTTATCAAAAATGGTGAGATTCATAGAGCAAGTGAATTCTGGAAGGACTACGGGTACCAAGGTGAGGGTACTTGCGTAGCGGACGGGATGTGCTCCACGGTCTGCCCTATGGGAATCAATACAGCCTACCTAGTAGACTTTGATCGAAGTAATGCCAAGTCAAAGGCTGGGCAGCTAGCGATGAGGGCAGCTGCCTCTGACTTTAACAGAGTCGAAAAGCTGGCGAAGGTTGCCATTTCTACTGGAGTAAAATCTAGGCGTTTGGCGGGACGCGATACTTTGGCGAGGGGCACTGACGTACTAGCGAGGGTTATAAATGGTGTCCCTCATTGGTCGAATGAGTTCGTGACGCCACCGGAGTCGATAACGAGGAGTTCCCGTAGTGCCGAATTAGTTTATTTCCCATCGTGTGTCTCTAGAATTTTTGGATCGTCTAGATCGGGAAAAGAGTCACTGATGAAAACCGTTCTGAAGGTGGCATCGAGGGCGGGTGTGGACGTTCGTCTTCCTGGCGAAGTCGAGGGACTCTGCTGCTCCCAACCTTGGGCGCACAATGGTTTTGACCAGGGCAGGGATATTATGTCAAATCGAGTTGTCGAGGCGATGTGGCGTTGGACTGAGGGTGGCCGGATTCCGGTGATGTGCGACGTCACTTCGTGTACAAAGACACTCCTCGATGAGATCACCGAGACTCACTTTGGTGACCATAGGCATATTTTGACACCCGAAAATCGAAAGAGGTACGACTCACTAAGAATCGTAGATATAACCGATTGGCTAGATGAAGTGACTCAAAATTTGGAGGTAACTCGTCCACTTGGAAAGGTTTTGCTCCATCCGACTTGTGCGACGAGAGAACTAGGCAAAGTTGCAACGATGGTTCGCATCGCAGAGCGTTTTGCCGCTTCGGTAGTCGTGCCTCAAAGCGCCACTTGTTGTGGTGCAGGTGGAAATAGGGGAATGATCCACCCCGAAGTCGTGGAGTCCGCTCTGATCGATGAAGGTCGGGAACTCCAAGGCCAGTATTTCGATGGAGCTTATTCCCTCGCAAAGACGTGCGAGATGGCACTGAGCGAACATTTGGGTTATGACTTTGAGTCACTGGTCTACTTGGTGGACGAGGCTACATCGTAGTGATAGAAAGCCGAAAGAGGCTGGACTCACCTGGTGGGTGGTATGCGAGTGTGACCAGACATTGCAAACTATTATTTACCAGTATTGACAACGGTGTCATCGTAAGGTATTCGGTGATATGCCGGGACTTAGATGTTGAGGATTCGGTCCCATGGCCACAAGGATTGACCCAGCCACTGGTGGGACCAAAATGCCCTGAGCGTTGTTGAAAGTACGCAATCTGTCACATATGCAGACCTAAATTGCTATTTCATACGCTCAAATGCGGATTATGAGCTATCTCGGCGCTTTGGGATATCCGCTGAATAATCCGACGAGTGCGAAGCAAGTAGGTGGCCGAGAAGCGAGGCCTTTCGTCTTTATGCCGAATGTGGGGTCCATTCACAATTCTTATAAGGGCCTACTTTTATGACTCTTCGGATTTTAGTAGGGTCGAGCCGATTCCAAAAGATCCCAATTCACCCTTCCGGCATATAGAAGAGCTCTAATCCTGAAGTTACGGAAGTTGACAAAGCCGAAA
>JAKBHQ010000373.1 GCA_021836665.1 Thermoplasmata archaeon | reverse complement strand
GATGAAAACTACGGGACTAGCAGAAGCGACTGTACGCCAGACTCGAGCCATTTTGAATCGAGCTTGTCGCCTCGCCCGCAAATGGAGTGGGGGAGTTCTACCTAACCCTGTAGCTGACTCTGAATTGCCCAACTGGTCGATTGCGGACGAAAACCCAGTCCGTTCTCCGAGCCTTGAAGAGGTGCAACGCCTCATATCGGCTAGTAACCAGATAGACCAACGGATGGCAACAATGGTGCGCCTCGTGATAGCGACTGGAATGCGCCGAGGTGAGGCGTGTGCGATTCGCTGGTGTGATTTCAACCCCGATGATCGAACCATTGCAGTCAGCAAGTCCATTGTCGGTGCCAAAGGTCAAGCACAGGTCAAGTCGCCAAAGACCCGAGCCAGCATTCGAAAAGTTGCAATTGACCAAGGGACATCTGAAGCGCTAGAGGACTTGCGAAGGATCCTGAAGGAGTTGGCGGATCTCTCTGACTGTCCGCTCACTTCCGAATCGTATATCTTCTCCTTCGCCCCTGGGGGAGAAACACCACCCTATCCCGATAGCATCAGCCACAACTTCATGCGACTTAGAAAACTAGCTGGAGTCCCAGCCGATATACATCTCCATTCCCTTCGACACTTTCAAGCCACCATGCTTGATTCGGTTATCTCTGAGAAGCAGAAGCAGTCTCGGCTGGGATGGTCAAACTCTGTAATGGCTAGGCATTACACCGACTCGGTACCAGAAGAGGACCACCGAGCCGCATTACATATCGGCAGCATCCTCGATGGTAAAGACGAGTTCGGGTCGTCTGACTAGAGCTTCTCGCCGCAATTCGGACAAAACTTATGAATTGCCCACGACGCCATTGGATCCTCCCCGTTGAGAAGGCGGTCTAACGATGCCCTGGCAATGCAAAGATGCCCACCGACCTTAAACACCTGAACCGGGAACGAGCCATTTTTTATCGCGCGATAGGCGGTCGAACGAGTGATGCCGAGCATAATTGCGGCTTCATCCACGCTCAGCAGCGGCTTCAGCCCGAAACTGCCCCTTTTGGTCTTGGTTCTAGTCATGTAAATACTCCTTGTAAAAAAAGTTCTTCGTTGATCTGTTCTTTGGCTAGGGTTCGAGCTTCACTTGGCTTGAAGCACTGCTGCGAAGCTATGGATGCGTCGCAAATGCCGCCTTGGTCGACAAAGTGAAACTCGTTACCATTGCCGTACATTTGGTCAGATTCTTCTCCTCGCGTGTCCTTTAGTACTTCAGGCCAAGACTGGCGAAGACAGGAAAGGGCAGGAGTGACCTGAGAGAATCTCCTTGAAAAAGTTCTACCTCGAGACATCCAGGTCTGATTGGCACCATCTGGCCCAATATCGGCTTGAACGACCCACCGTGGTGCCAAACATCCTTGAGTTTGAGCAAAAGCGAATCCGCTCGAACTCGGTGGATCTAGTTCTTTCCACCGATTTTGGTGGAAAGAACCGGAATTTTCAACAAAAGGATCTTTAGTTGAGGTCTCATTCGAAGTAGAATTCAAGGTGTGTAGATCCTTTTCGGATCGGGTCCCGGGGCTGCAACTCCGGGACCAGTCCTTTTTGGGCTTGCTCGGGGGAGACTCGAATTGAGCTTCCCTGTGGTCGGCTCGGAATCTATCACTGGCTATCGTCCAGTACTGGCTTTTTGGGCCGGGCATGGCGGATGGTGATCCGCCAGCCATGCCTTTTTGAATAACAGCAGCCTTGATAACCCGTCGCCGCTCGCGAGCAACCTCCAGCGGATCTTTTGACAAACTCATACAGTTTCCTTTCTTTTTTGCACAGTGGGTATTTCCCACATTTTCCGAAGCACTGCTCTAGTCGAGAACTCACTAGCCAACTCGGCTAGATTGATCTCTCTCCTAGGAGCAATGCTTATAACTCTGACTGCCATATATCCTCCTCACTCCTTCCCGAAGCAGCGTTGTGCTCCCTCGTATGATAAATATGCAATTTCTGCGGAGATTAATCAGAAATCTCAAAAATAAATAAAAGTTTTTTTCTAAGCACTGCTTTAGTCGAGAACTCACTAGCCGACTCGACTCGATCGATTTCTTTCCTTGGAGCAATGCTCCCCGAGCTAAGCAGAGTTTCTCGTAGTGCAACCAGGTTTAGGGGAGCTGTTGAACGGCTCCTTTGCTCCTTTGAATTTGGGATTCAATATGCTGGACAAGCTTGCACGACTGATGAGCCAGCAAAGGGTATTGTCGACTAACCTTCAAGGGCCAAGGCATTAGCGAGTCACCTGGTTTCGTGTCCTTTGGCAGTTTTCTACTCTGCCCCACGGTTGCTTCGCTGCAACTTCAGTGACGACGATCCCGGAATCTCCTCAGAGTGGATCACTGAAACTTTCAAGTTGACAATAACTGAAATGGATTTTTGTTTTACTTATTAGTTGAGCTGTTTCTTGCGAAACCCTCACCTTCCTACCACTCAGCAGCGGTGGCTTTCGAGCTGCTTAGTTAGAGCTGGTAACTGTTCGATAGTTGAAAGCATTTTTATTGCACGTCCAGTTTGTGGGCTGTCGCCATAGGGCAAGGGGTGGCCATAGATTCCGCTATTCCGCTGGCCCGGACCTCAGGATCTCAATTATCCAGGACAGGATTCGGAACAGATTCTCTCGGGCAGGCTCTTTGAAGAACAGAGCGAATGCAAGGGTCGGACGCTTGCTATGGTTTGCTTCGTTAATTGATACGCCTGGGATCTGATTGAACCTTCGGATGACCTCCCGGCGAGTCTCTTCTTCGCTAAATGCAAAGGAGTGCTTTAGGTACTGCAGATCGATTTCGATCCCCCCTGACGTCCACAGTGTCGCAAAGACATAGCCGGTTGGCGGTAGACCAGCAAAGAGGATCATTGAGCCGTCATTCTTTCCTCTGCCATAGGTCACTCGAACGTCATGTAGGCCTGCCCATTGAAGAATTTCTCGCCCAAGCGCAGCAGCCCTAGGATCAATGCGTTCGCCAAGTGCCGTGAAGAAACTCTCCTCATCCCACTGGCGTTTTGGACTCGTTTGGTCACTCTTGCTCGCAATGGCACGGGTGGTATTTCCGATGAGCCTGGGAACGATCACCCTTACCCCAGGGAGCTGATGAGAACTCATGTACTGGGGTAACTCGACGGCATAGACCTCGGTGAGCCGGAGATGTTCATTCAAGAACTCAACTAGACGGATAAGTGAGTCCGGGATAGAGTCTGCGACAAAGATGCACCTCACTCGGCCAGCACGAAGATTGTCATCGACTCTTGTCCAAAAGGTTTCCGGGCTTAGCTCAGCATTATCTAGGAATTCCAACAACCTCTGGTCGGGGTCTCCGTCTTGAGAGCTAAACCATCCCTCAAGGGTGCCTGGTTTCCAATACAGGGTGGCATTGGCTACGTAGTCGAGCATTTGGGCAACCACCTCACGGCGCGCCCGAGTGTCACTTGCCCGCTTGACCTCGACAAAGGTCGGAGTCCCGAGTTGGTCGACGAGAACGTGGTCGATCGACCACCACTCTGAGCCCCCATCCTCTCTCGGTATTCCCGCTTCTCGTTGGACCAAGAGCCAACGGATGGATCCGCCATCGTCAAGTCCACTCAAGCCGGGGATGAGTTCTGGATGTTCATGGATTAGTTGCTGGAGTTCGGACTCTCGTTCGTAGGCATTCTTTTCTACCGATGTGAGGTTACCGTCTGGTCCAATGATGAAAATGGGTTCGTCCACGTCAGCTCATCCTCCCAGGTCCAAACGGTAACTGCATGTCTTGCCACACTCGATTTCGAAAGTTACTCAATAGTACTGGAGTGAGCCTACTGCGAGCAGACTCGTGAGCATCGACTCATTTAATACGGCCAGGAGCGCTGCTGACCTTCAGCACCGAACTGGACCCTCCCAAACTTTCTGTAAACAACCCGCAGGATTTCCACTAGGGAGTGGAGCCACGAATGGAACACCTACCGTGGAGTTTCCAAATGAAACTGGAAACGGGATATCCAGCCTTCGCAGTTTCGATACTTAATCACTGCAGCCAACTTGGAGGACCGTATTAACGTCCAATTGGTGAACGTCTCGATCAAGGCGATCGGCCAGCCTAAAAGTGGCGCTGAGTCGCTTTTAGGTGGATCACTGCCAGTAAAAATTATTGTAGTGATCCACCGTTATGTTTGCGGCAAATCCAGTGTTGCGCAGAATTTCGCGTGGAATTCATCAAAGAACTACCAGTTCAGGAACTTATGAGGCGTTACAGTTAGGCGAACAGGGTTGTCTGACCCGTCGCGTGGAAAAGCTGGCGATGGCGCTCGGCCTGGACTCGAGAAACGCTGATATCCTCCTAAAACTTGCACTGGAAGTCGAGAACGAGAACCAGAAAGAAAGGGAGGCGCTTCGATCTCCAGGGCTTCGTAATGAGTTGCGGGACCTAAAGGAATCGATAAGGAGCCTAGAGGAACAGATGAGGCAACTACAGGAATACGTGCGTTTCCCACTACCTCAACAAGCACCGCAGGAAGGGAATCGACCGGGGTAGGCAACAAGCAGCACTCCACCGATTCGGCGGTTCAGGAAGTCAATACGGCGTCGCTCGACGAGCAAAAGTTCTAACCGATTGGCAGGTAACTGTCACCCTCGATCGCTCGGCGAGCCGGATCTGGCATTGGATCTTCGATGTCGCTTGCGCCAGCTGTGTTCAAATACTGTGAACTTCATTTATTAAACTTGAGCGAGGCCATGGACGTACAACCATTCAGCGGTATGAAAGAAGGTAGATAGGGATGCTGCCAACTTCTGAGCCATTGAATGACTTTGGACGATCGTTGTTGGAAGCTCTTGGAAGACCCTAACCAAATGCAGCCTCAGACTACGCCAGAATAGGATCTGCCCCTCATGTACGGTTCGATGAGCCAGCCATCTCATTCGAACCAGCGCAGCGCCCGGGTTATTACGGACTGACTGTTTTGTGGGACTGGCCATATCATCCTACGACTTTAAGGTGAGCCCCAGAACCAGCGCATCGCTGGGTTTTTGCCTTGCGTGACGATAGAACATCCAGTTCAGAAAGCTATGCGACGTTTGGGTTAGCCGCCGTGTCCCTCGCAGCGAGTGACCCCCCGACCGTTGGCTCAAGGGGCCTACGCATCGAAGCCGTGGGTCCGGCGTTCAATGTGGCCCTGGCGTTCGAAATGAGAGGTGCGGAACGAACCGTCACCACCAACTTCAACCTCAACGCCCACGAGCTTGCAGGGAGTCGGGCGAGAGACGTACTCCCCGACCTACGATTCCTGTCAGGCTTCCCGGCTCCGAATCATGTCTCGATCTCGATCCGAAACCGCGGAGCCGAGGTGGCAACCGGTTCAATTGACGTCGCGAATCTTCTGGCCAAGCCCGCGACACTGGTAACGCAGATCACGATGCAGGTGGCCGAGCTCCTGTCGGACCTCGACGGGTTGCTCGGCTTATTGATGCTGATGCCGAGTGCAGTCGATCAGCAGGACATCGAAACGCTAACCTGGGCACGGACTCTTGCGAGAGGGGAACTCGTCGAAGCCACTTGGTCGGAAGGCAAAGTGATTGCAGAACGACCCGAAGAGCTAGAGACCACTCTAAGAAACGGCGGCGCACTCCGCATCGACAAGTTCGAGTGCTTTCGCTTCGCTGGAAGTGACTACCCACTCGGAATCATTTCTCAGGTGCTGTTCGGCGCTACTATTCGTGAGACCCGGATGGTCGAGTCTGGCACCGAGGTAGTGCTGCGAGCAGACGACGGCCGAGCCGAGGAGCGCCTACTGCTTCCCTACGCTCCTCAAACCTCAGAGCAGAAATAGCGGGCAAGCTACCGAGGGAAGTCAGCTGCGGCTTAAGTTCAGATCGCGGACCACACCAGGCGAAACGCTACCGCCGAACTCGTTCGCCTCCGCGTCACTCGAACTTGCTCAGCTACCGGTAGTGGCTACTTGGCGACTGCCAACTAGAAAACAATAGTTGGCGCGCTCGCGGACAATTCATTTTGCCCATCACCGAGACAATCCTCCGTAAGCTAAAACATTGCGGCTGAGAATTCTCGGTCTGCTGTTGCGAGCTGCACGACGACGGCGTCCGACTGGCTCGGCTTGGTGGCGAAACAGGCGATCAATCCGTACGGCATCAACAACCGCCGGGTCGTGGCGTGCTGTCGGCGTTGAGAGGGACGGGAACAGCATCTGGTCAATTGGGGTCCCCTCAATGCGACCTTGCATCAGAGCGACGTAGTATCCGTTCAGGAGGATCGCCATCTAACTAACGGGATTGATTCTTCAGGTAGTGAGAAGTGATTTCAGCTGACTCTTGTCGGGGGGGGAGGTTTAGGGTCCAGTTCGTAGTGGAGTGGGCATCCAAGGATTACCCTCGAACAACATCGTCAGGACCTCTATAGCCCCTGAGCAGGTGATCAAAAAGCTCGCCGAAGGTGACTAGATGTGGAACCTCAGTTGAATACTTTCCGATGCGGCTCTTCTCAAATCTGAGATAGACAGCACCGGGTTATTGCCGTCTGCTAACGGCTGCCGAGTGCGTTCCACGGATCGATGTGAGGGGTTCTGTGAGGGTCTCACTTCTGCCAAAAACTATGGCGGTGAGTAAAGATGATAGGACTATCGCCTCGCCCCTCACTTTGATTTCCTTAGATTTAGGAAATCCAGCGCAGCGCTGGGTTTTGCCTGGAATTCATCAAAGAACTACCAGTTCAGGAAGCTATGCGGCGTTTGGGTTAATCGCGTAGTAACACGACTCAAATGTCGAAACGCGTCCATTTGCCCTGCTAAACCATCATTTATGGGGTAGTTGTGTGCCTATTATCTCCGGAAGTCCGGCTTGAAAGTTCGCCAGTTTCAGGGCCACACCATTAGGGTTGCGGAATCTGGCCGAGTCTTTCGGGTCTTTGCTAGTCGGGAGAGAGTTGAGTAGCTTGCTCAAGCTGATGACGCCTTTGTCGCGTGCGCCACATGCGCTATGTTTAAGATAGAAGTCAAGTGCGAGGATCAATTGTCTGCACTCCAAGGTGGATTCATTGGCATATCCCGTGATCCCTCCTGGCCCTACGTTTTGCTCAGTACTTCTAGCGATAGGGATTCGGCCACGTTGTCAATTATGGCAGCTTTTACTTGAGGGAGTTTAGCGTCAGGCGGGATGGTGGGACTATTTGATGCCAGCTTAATGGCGAACGGATTAGGGTTGCCGCCTCGGGTGTCCCGCAAGAAAAAAGAAAATAGGCACACAGGTGATCGATCTATTATGGCGCCCGAAAGGATGTCGCCTTGGTAATCAACAAAAGGAAATTTACCCTGGAACTCAAGGTAGATGAAGTCCATGGAGTTGTCGACTCAGGTCGAAACATAGGTGCAACAGCGTAAACGACAGCGAAATAACTGAGGGCGATGCAGAAAGGCACCTATAATTGTGCCGTGGACGAAGAATCAGTTTTCGACCCTCTCCGGGCTTTCGTTGCCCAACGCGACTGGGCTCAATTTCATACACCGGAGAATCTTGCTAAAAGCATCGCAATCGAAGCCGGTGAACTTCTGGAATGTTTCCAATGGAGCGATAAAGCTCAATTGGAGCGAGTCGAGGAGGAACTGGCCGATGTGCTGACCTATTGCTATCTGCTTGCTGCCCAACTTGGCTTAGAACCCAAGCAGATTGTCCTCCGGAAGCTTGAGATTACTAACTCTAAATATCCCGTCGAGAAGGCGCGTGGGCGGAGCGACAGATATGACAGGCTTTAAGGTAGAAGAGCTTCCCTTTTCAAGCTTGGTTCGCGGTGACCTGATTCTCAAAGATGAGCGTTTGCACAATTGGCCAGTAGTTTACGCGTTGAACGATGAAAAGCGTGTTTACGTAGGGGAAACGCTGAATTTTATCGCACGAATGGGTCAGCACCTTTCATCCGAAGAAAAAAAGAGGCTTCGAGTCGCAAGAATAATTTTGGACGATACCTTCAACAAGTCGGTTTGTCTTGACCTCGAGTCTTATCTAATACGGCTATTGGCTGCACGGTCATTTGCAAAGTACAGATGGGATGCCGAGTAGGTCGAGCGTGAGATCTGGCATGCGAGCGAGTTGGCGGGTCGCTGCTGCGATGTTGACTGATCGGTAGGTCGCGTGTCGGATGATGCCGA
>JAKBHQ010000180.1 GCA_021836665.1 Thermoplasmata archaeon | reverse complement strand
CTGGCCGTGGGTTGCTGAGGCAGGCAAGTGGGCCCAGTACGACTTCTCTGATGGACCAGTGGTAGATGGGAAAAAAACTACCTTGTTTCATTACTATCTTCCCTATTCCAAGTACCGAAAGATTCTGAACACCCCTTTCGCTACGGTGAGTGAGATCATTTAGGGCTCCACCTCGCTTTGATATTCACACCAAAGCAAATTTCGAGTCAGTCTGCACATTTCGCTCATTTCGGACACCGAATCCGGAGTTTTCGGACAGTCTGAGACGAGGAGCATTCGGGTGGCCATCAGGTGCCGCGTCTAACCCCTACCTCACCTCCTTTCTGGTGACTGTTCTTGGTCGGTGACCCATCGTTCTCATCTTAGATGTTGGACCTCTTCTCATCCCTAATGGCGTAAGTAACTAAGGCGTGTTCAATGAAAGAGTCGCCCTACAACATCAAACACCACTGCTCGACTCGTTGGGCGATGGAGCTTCGGAGGGGATGCCACGTCTCTAGTCCTTCGTTCAAGGAGGCATGTCTGTCTATGGCTGATAGGTTGCACATCAAGCGCCGCCCATGACGTTAGTCAATGGTACCCGTACCACGGAGAAGCGAGCCCGTCTCCAGCTGGAGCAGGACACGCTTTACATCCAATCCTCCCGCGTACCCGGTTAGGCTTCCGTTCGTCCCGATCACCCGATGACAAGGGACGATGATCGCGATCGGATTACGACCGTTGGCCATCCCTACCGCCCGCGCCGCAGCTGGCTTGCCGATGCGGCAGGCGATATCGCCATAGGAGCGTGTCTCTCCATACGGTATCTCGCAGAGGGCGTCCCATACCTGACGCTGGAAGTTGGTACCGGTTGGCCTCAAAGCGACATCGAAGTCCGTTAGCTCACCGGCAAAGTAAGCTTCGAGCTGGGAGACGACGTTGGGAAACGCCTCTGTATCTTCGATCCACTGGCTTTGTGACAAAGGTGGATGGGCTGTATGCTCCAACACCAGATGGGTAAGATAGTCTCCCTGCCCGGCGAGCGCTAGGCGCCCAATCGGGCTGTCAACATTCCGATAGTGAGTCAGTTGCATATTGCCTCCTCCTGTGGCCAACGGTTGATCGGATGATCGTGGGTAGCCCACAGGTACTGCACGGCATAGGACCGCCAAGGCTGCCACTGTCGACTGTGGGCCACGAGTGCTGCTGGACTCACCGGCAATTCGAGCGTCTCAGCACCCTTTAGCACACCCATGTCAGTTGCTGGGAATGCGTCCGGATCGCCGAGAGCGCGCATAGCGATCAGCTCAACCGACCACGGGCCGATGCCAGGCAACGCAGCCAGATGATGGCGGGCACGCCTCCAATCGGCGCCAGGATCGACTTCGACCGTGCCGTCCACCAGCGCCCCAACGAGTGCCAAAAGTGCTCTCTGGCGTGCCTTCGGCATGGCGAGCAGTCCTGGATCAAGCTCTTGTAATGCCTGAGGCGAAGGGAATACGCTACTCAGCCCACCGCCTGGGTCATCGATCGCAGCGCCGTAGCGCGCTACCAAGCGAGCAGCATGGGTGCGCGCTGCCATCGTTGACACCTGTTGGCCAAGCACCACCCGCACCGCCATCTCTGCCCCGTCCACGGTACGCGCAATACGGCGGCCGGGTGCAATCGCTACCACGGCGCAAAGTGCCGGATCGTTGGACAGGCCAGCGGTGACCGCCTCGGGATCGGCGTCGAGATCGAGCAGCCGGCGGCACCTCGTGATGGCGGTGGGGATATCACGCAGGTCCTCAAGAACCAACCGGCATGACACATGGTCACTGAGTGGGCGCAGTGAAACGATGCCATTCCCGATGGGCAGTCGAAGTGTACGCCGATAGGCACCAGCACGGACCTCCTCGCATCCGGGCACCCCGGTGGCTGCGAGATGACCGAACAGGCTATCAGGTACGAACGGTGAACGAAACGGCAGCCGGAAGGTCAAACTACCGGGTGCACCGGTCTCAACCTCGCGTCTCGGACCGCCACGACCGGTGACTCGCGCACGCAATTCGGTTGGTGTGCAGGCGAACACTGACCGTACCGTGTCGTTAAATTGGCGGACGCTCGAGAATCCAGCTGCGAACGCCACATCACTGTAGGTCATGGTCGTCGCCTCGATCAGAAGCCGCGCTGTCTGAGCCCTGTTGGCCCGGGCGAGCGCTAATGGCCCGGCACCGACCTCAGCCACGAGATGCCGCTCCATCTGGCGGGTACTGTAGCCGAGCCGAGACGCCAGGCCAAGAACGCCCTCGCGATCCACGACGCCGTCTGCGATCAACCGCATTGTCCGAGCGACCAGATCCTGGCGAGCATCCCATTGTGGGGAACCAGGCGACGCATCGGGGCGACAGCGCTTGCACGCCCGGAACCCAGCCTGCTGTGCCGCAGCGGCGCTCGGATAGAACGCCACATTCTGAGCCAAGGGCGATCGAGCTGAGCAGCTCGGTCGACAGTAGATCCCGGTGCTCGTTACCGCAGTCACAAACCAGCCGTCAAAGCGCGCATCCTTTGACTGCATGACCCTAAAGCAACTATCGAAATCCTCGTGCATATCTCAACCATAACAGCCACAACCCCTCATAGTTAGCGGGATTGCGACACACAAGTGGGCACCAGAATTATTCCGCACCGAGACACCCGACCGCTTCGGACTCCGGATCGCCGAGAACCTATAGCGCCGGGCATCTGACACCCCAGCCACTCGGAAGTGTTAGAGGGCGCAAAGCACGGGACTCATCACTCCAGGGCCGCCATCCCTAGCCCCACAACTGCCTTGTCCAACTACAGACACCCCGCGTCAGTCCATTGCGGGAACTCTGCGGATCAGTCGGTCGCGCTCCTGTTCATCTGTCGCGAGGTCGATGATGGTCCAGGCCATGGTCAAACCACCTTCGAGAAGCGCCTTGTCGGCCGAAGTCTCGGCACAGTGCGCGGCAAATTCCGACTGGTGATTCACAGAATCACCGCAATCAATGCGCAACATTGGTTGGATGGATGGATGGATGGATGGATGGATGGATGGATGGCAGTTTGAGGGACACGTTCGCCCAAGGGGGGAGCTGGTTTGCATCTACGCCATCGGAAACTCTCGCCGGCCTCACAACTGTCGAAGTCAACTGGACCAGTCCGGCACCCAGGATTGCAGGTATCCACCGCAGGTTCCGTTGGATGCCCGGCGGTGTCGCCGTAGGTCAGCTTTACTGTCTTGGTGACCACAATGCCGGTGCAGTCATCATTTTTTCAGCAGCGTTCCCGGTAGCATCTCCTCACTGACCGTTTGCAAACTCAATCGGCGCATATGCGAATCCATAGCCAATCCCAACGGTCGCTACGATCACGCACTGGTCGGTGCACTGTACGGTCGCTTTGTTGTAAGGTTTGATCCCCGCCGAAGTACTGACAGTGAAAGTGTATGAACCGTTCCCGATGTTATTGGTCACTCCAAAAGGTTGTGCCGCAAGTTGACGACCGCAACCTGCGCTGTTCGCATCGGATGCACTGGCGCACTCAGAAATGAAGAACGTTCCACCCGAGTCAAATCCCCTAACGGACACTGTGACCTTCTGGTCATTCTTCAGGTTACGCGAAGGGGTAACCGTGACCTTGGGGTCGGGAGCGTAAAGTGCCGGCACGAGGCCAGACTTTGATGTGGTGATTGTCTCAGCTGGATTTAGAGTAGTTGTCGTGACCGGGGTGGTCGTGGTGGGAGAGGAACTCGCCGAATTCGATGAGCAGCCTGTGAGCACGACGGGAAGCACCGCAATAGCGACGGTGGTCATCGATGCCCTGAATGATCTCAAAACGATACAGATCCCCGTGTAATTCAACTCATGTTCACGCTAGCCAAGTGCTAGAGCAAGGTCAACAATCCCGTGAGTCAAGTGACTACTATACAACTTGCAACCACTGAATATCAAATCTTTCGACCACTGAATATCAAATCTTTCGACCACTGAATATCAAATCTTGCAACCAGGAAAATTCTCTTGGGTAAGACTTTGTTTCAGAACTATCAATAACGATGGTTAGGAGCAAGGAGAAGCTAAGAGTTGGCACGAAAGAAATGGGAGATTGATTTGAAAGTAATCAGTGAATCCTTTGGCCGGCAAAGCTCAAAGGTCACACCGGTGAACGTCCACTTACTTAGAACCGGCTTGCCTGCATTGTCGTAGGGTCTGAATAGGACACTAACTGATTCCACGTTCTTACGGTATTGCTCAAAGTCACCTGGCAGCGATACTTTGCAAGTTGGAGCACTATCTTTATAGAACTCTGCCCCCTATAAGCTCAGCTACCCGTTGTGCCTGAGCTTTGGTGCGCATAGCTACAGTCACGAACACAGCGCATCAATAGCATTCTGTGCTCTATTTGACGCCGAAGGACGGCCATAGAGCCGAGCACATAAAAAGTGTCAACAACTCAGTTACATCACGCACGAGATCATCATCCATCTCTGCGGAATCGACCACCACGAGCCGTCTTGATTGAGCTCCAAATCGACAGAACCGATCACGGTGCTCAACCAGAGTCGTTGTTACGTTAGGGTCACCCAAAAGCGCCAGGAACTTACACCTATGACCCTTGAGAGCTGATCTGACTTCGGTTACCACTTTGTCTATCTTGTATCTGTTTTCGGTTGCCCACATAAGTACTCGTGCCACCTGTCGGTCAAGGTCCGACTTCTGGTCAGATGAGGATACCCGCGCATAGATCACGCTTGAGCCTTGCTGTGGTTGCGTGAACTCTAGATCTCCAACAAGGATAAGTTTGTTCCCTACGCTATGGGTTGGCACAGGCATCTTGCCTGTCCTATACCACCTATATGCCGTCTGGGGGTTTATGCCCTGAGACAGCGCCCACCCTGGTAAGTTCACTACTGTTTAGTGTAGTACATATGTTCGTCACCTGTTGCAACACTACCGCTATGGTGAGTGAGATCATTTAGGGCTCCACCTCGCTTTGATATTCACACCAAAGCAAATTTCAAGTCAGCCCTTGTCGCTTAGCAGTCTTTAACTCCTTTAGCACTAGTTACAAGTCTGATGCACCTACCTACTCCAAAGACTGGTAAAGAGTTTCCGGAATGAATGGAAACGTATTACTGGGATGGGTGGAAAAGAGTTAGTGGAATACTTACCAGCCTGGTCACGACGATTGGTCCACAGAGCGAAGCATCTCTATAACCGGAGCGAAGCCCTCAATATCGCGCACCACGTAGTATGAAATCCCCCAGCGTTCTCTACAGGCGAGGAGGTGTGCTGCTATCTCTTCGTGAGTGCCGAGTGCGAGGAACGGAGTCGACAGCGCGTGATCAAACTCAAGACCAGGAACCTCTGCGGACAACTCTTCGGCAGCCTTGCGGCGATCGTCGGTGATGACCACGGCCTGGACGAGCGCATTCAACTCGAGGTGCCCAGCTCGCTCACCAGCCTGTTCGGTGATCCAGCCGACGATGGAATCGAGGCGCTCTGGCTCCCACCGCACGGCGTGGGCGTTGCCGTCAGGTAGGGTCTTCCCTACCATGGTCAGCCCAATGATGTCGGCTGTGCGTGCGGCCTGGGCAAGAGCAGCTCGCCCGTTTACTCCGACGAGAATCGGGACGTGATCTTGCAGTGGCTCGATAGAGGTGAAACCACTCAGGTCGTAGTATTCGCCATGATAGTCAATCTGTTCACCGTCGAGGAGGCGACGAAGAATACCAACAGACTCGGCAAGGCGGCGCTTGCGCAGCGCCGGAGGGTCGAAGTCGATGCCGGCCGCCGTGTACTCGGGGAAGGCGTGTCCAGCTCCTATTCCAACCTCAAGACGGCCGCCTGAGAGCCGATCCAAAGTCGCTAGACGTTGGGCCAAGATCCCTGGATGGTAAAAGTCGTTGTTGAGCACCAACGGGCAGAGTCGAATCCTCTCGCTCCATGCTGCAGCAATCGCGAGCGGCTCGAGCGCGGAGAAGTGCCGCCCAAGATGATCATAGGTACAGATGACATCAAAGCCAGCCATCTCTGCCGCTTCCACACGTTGGCGAAGTACCACGGGGTCATCGGTTCTGAGTTGATATCCAAAGCGAAATCGGTTCATCTTACCAACGCTATCAGATTGATATCAGGATAGCATCCGACTAGGCTTTGGTTTTATGTCCGAAACCCGCACCGCACTGTTCGTCCGCATACCGACATCCCGGGCTCGTCAACTCGACTCCCGGGCCCACGCTCTTGGGCGTACCAAGCAGGATCTCGTTAACGATCTGCTTGAGTCCGCACTTATGCCTGGCGACGTTTCACCAGTTGAGGGCGCACCAAGGGACGCCCCAGATGAGGTGCTCACCCTCTCCGAACTGGCTGGACTGCTGAAGCTTGACGACGATACCGTCTTGGTACGTGTCCACTCGGGCGAGCTGCCTGGCCGACGATTCGGTACCGAGTGGCGCTTCTCGCGCCGCGCCGTTCTCGACTGGTTAGACGGCCATGATGGTCCAGAACGGAAACCTCCGGGTTACACCGGGTCATCGTCACATATCGGCGGGCGCACCGCCGAAAGTGCGTAGAGGCGATGCTGCTTCACCTCCAGGCGCATGGGAGCGACAGCCGACCGCTCGTCGTGCTGCCCCCTTTTGGTTTTGACCACACCGCCATGGCCGCTGCGATCGAGCCTGTTGTCACCGATTCATCCGGCTGGCGCCGCCTCTACGTCGACCTACCGGGAACCGGCGACTCGCCGGCGCATATCGCGCCGCGATCCGACGCCGTCCTCAACGCTGTCATCGGTACTATCCGAGCTGAGCTCCACGGGAGACGGTTCGCGTTGCTCGGCTGGTCCTACGGGGGCTACCTCGCTGCCGGCGTGACACGTCGACTCCCCGACCAGGTAGCTGGTCTCCTAATGGTTTGCACTGGCTTCAAGATCCACCCTCGCGACCGTGATCTCTCCGGTGTACTTGCATCGAACCCACACCCGGGATGGTTGGATCAGGTACCTTCCCACCTTCGCCAACATTTTACCCAAGCCGTCGGCTTACAGACTCGAGAGGTTGCCGGCAGGATTGTCGCGTCACTGGATGTTAATGCACCCAGTGACGACGCCTATCTCGCACTCCTACGAGCAGACGGCTTCGCTCTCTCCGACGAAGACGCAGTTACTCCGTGCAACGCCCCCGTCTTCTTCGTAGCCGGCAAACGAGACCGCGTCGTCGGCTACAAAAGCCTCTTCGATTCTCCGGACAACTACGACTACGCCAGCTATACCTGTATCAGCAGCGCAGGTCACTATCTCCCTCTCGAACAACCTGCCATCTTTGCAGCAATTATCGGGGGCTGGCTCGAACAGTGCAAGGCATTCCTTGACCCCTCCAACGATTGAACAGCATCACTTCCACCCGACGATCTTGTAGTTGCCTATCCGATTGCCCACGAGGGTCGCAAGTTGTGTAATAGTCAGTGATTCGCCGTCTGACGCATAGTCGCTAGTCAGATACACTCGCCGGGACTCAGTGGGATGACATCAACCTTATTCTAAGCAACCGGCAGTAAAGAGGTTCGTGAGTTCGAGTCCCATCACCCCCACCGCAAATTAGCATGTCAGAAGCTTTATTGTGAATTTCCGATTCACATCGTTAGGAAACTTCCACTTTCACAGTTTTTCAAGGTGAAGCGTCTAACTGTTTGGATGGTCTTGAACCCTTTCCAAAGAGAGAGTCCATCCTGCTGCACCAAATCTCAGGCGTTCTGTAGCAAAATGCCCATATGTATCTTTTGTGATCCTGATGCTTGAATAGCCTAAATTTTAATTGAAAACCTTCCTTCTCTATCCCTTGGAACCTGTAGGGATATTTTGCCTACTCTTGTTAGAAGTGTTCGTGGGTAGTAACCACTTCTATAACCACGTCTATTATCACTACGTTCAGATTTCGTCGCTCCAAGTGCCTGGTCCATCTCTGCTTCTAGGATCTCTTGTAGGACTTGTTGGATAATATTTCTTAGCAGATCTCCATCTTGAGCAAGTATCTCCTTTGCTGGCTCTGAAAGTGCTTTAGTATTAGTAGTAGTGGTGGCCATGGGACTCAACTCCTTTGTAACTAGGTATTTTTCTTTACTACTTCCTAGATACCATGACCACCACTAGATTTTCATTCATCTAATGGAAATTGCACAATATTTGAGACACAACCTAGATTGGGAGGTGCTCACTGCCAGAATCCTCATCTGGCAAAAAGGACAA
>JAKBHQ010000375.1 GCA_021836665.1 Thermoplasmata archaeon | reverse complement strand
AACGCTCCAGAGAGCGTGAACTTCCCGTTGCCTTCGGGAATTTGTCCATCGGGGCACAATGTCATTATAAGCAAGCACTCCTACTTCACTGGGCTTGTGTATAACAGTGTTCCGACCGAGATCAAATTCTACTGGAACATGCAGACGCTTAACTCTGGCAAAGAGTCAGGCGGAGACGATTCGAATATCGGCGGCCATGACTGGGTATACGGTACTGCGGATCCTTCGGCCCTGATCCCAGCGCTAGGTGGTGCCGCACCTCTCGGGGCGGGTCTGTTGGTGATAGGTGGCGGCTCGGTGGCTTTCGTGGCAACCAGGAGCAGGCGACGCAGGTCCATCGCAGAGAGTTCTAACTAGGCAAGGCTGGTAGGCAAATGTATAGTAACTTGACCCCTGCGGCCCTGGCATCAGGTGCCGCAGCCGGAGTGGCTGGAAGTCTAGCCTTCACGGGTACCGGGGTTGGTTGGTTCATCGCCCTCGGAATTATGCTTTGCGCCGGCGGTCTATTGCTGATCCGTCGTGGCTCGATGCGCAGGGCTAGGCTGAATTAGTATGGCGGGTCGGGTATCGGCTGATGGCTCAAATGGTAGCACTTCAGAGCTACCCGACCAGGCTGTGCGTCTTAACGCAAGGCCACTGTGGATAAAGTTTTCGGTGGCCGCGATTTTTCTTTTCGGTTCTTGGTGGATTCTCGGACATTACGTTGCATGGAAGCAACTTGAGACGATTGTCTCAGCTGGGGCGATGCGCATTGCCTCGAGTCGACTGGTAATTGCGATGCCAGGAAACATGATCTTTCTTTACTCAAAGAACGGGCTCCACGTTGTTTCGGCGTTGGAGGTCGCATCGGAGTGTTCCGTCGGCTACTTGACTGCGACCCTATTGGGAGTGGGGGCCCTGTTGGTATTCATCCGGCGGTTGAGTATCAGGCGGATCCTAGCCTCAATAATTACCGCAAGTCTGGTGCTTCTGGTCTTCAATATCTTTCGGATAGCGATGATTGGGGCAATGGAGGTGTGGCTGGGTACCTCGAGGGGCTACGCGATAGGCCACGTATACCTCGGGACGGCGGTAACTTTTGTCGGTACCTTACTTGCCGGAGCAACATTCCTTCTCATGCTGGTCGTTCGGGACCGGAAGGGGCGATCGATTGCAAAGGGAGTCACGGTTCGGTGATTGCTAGATCCGAAGGCCGCCCCGGATGAACGTGGTCTTTATTACCCTTTCCCAAGTGGTCCTTGCCGTTGCGATGCCTTACTTTTTCATCTCCATATTTCTGGGAGTTAGGGCGAATAGGAGGGCCTCCGGAGGACGGCTCTCTAACCAAGAGAACGTCGAGAATTTGACAGAATTTGCAGATGAGGAGAGCGACAAAGTTACCTTCTTTATCGTTCCCTGTCTGAACGAGGAGCTCGTAATTGGGGCTACTGTCCACTACCTACTGAGTGAGACCAATGGTCGAGTAATCGTCGTCGATGACGCATCTGATGATGGAACCGGCGACGCAGCCTATCGAGCGGCATTGGAGTTGTCCGCTTTGGACAGGATCAAAATAGTCCGACGGGAACTGCCCAATGCGAGATTGGGAAAGGGAGCCGCCCTCAATTCCGGCTATCAGGCGGTTTTGAATGAAGTAGACGATCTTCAGATTGACCATGATTCTGTGATAATCGGCGTGATGGATGCCGACGGTCGGATGAGCAAAGGTGGACTCGGGGCAGCTCTGCGCGGTTTCAAGAGCGAACGAATAGGCGGGGTTCAGCTAATAGTTCGGATTAGAAACCGATCGAAACTGATAACTAAGTTTCAAGATGTCGAATTCTGGATGATCTCTGCGATGTCGCAGTTTGCCCGCACGGTCAGTGGAACCGTCAGCCTGGGAGGAAATGCCCAGTTCACAAGGCTTATTGCCTTGGAGGGCCTCGGGGGAGATCCATGGTCGGACTCCCTGACCGAAGACCTCGATTTAGGAATTCGACTAATTGAGCGGGGCTGGCGGATAACCACCGTTGGGGATGCGTTCGTGGATCAACAGGCAGTTGAGCACTACGGGCAGTTACTTCGTCAAAGGACGAGATGGTATCAGGGCCACATGATGAGCATCCGTCGACTGCCGTCGCTTTGGAGGTCAACTAATGTCAGCCAGACGGCGCTTCTAGAGGTGACCGCATACCTCCTCGTACCGTGGGTGATAGTCCTTCCCTGGTCGATTCTTCAGCAGTGGGTGTTTTACGAACTTATATTTGGAAACGGTCGTAATATTTTTGCCCAGGGTTTGGGTTCGATACCGTGGCAGGTGGCCTACGGGGTGATGTGGTATGTGCTATCTTTTCTACCAAACATCCTCGTGGGACTGACCTATTCCAGGAGAACGCGGTCGGTTTCAGTCCTATACGCCCTTCTGCTCGGGCATCTGATGATCATTTGGAACTTTGTAGGATATATTGCCGCATGGCGTGCCGTCGGTAGGATGATCATCGGAAAAGGCGGATGGGCCAAGACTAACCGATCTGTGGAATCGACCACTACTGCGGCGGTAGGGAAGTAGTGGATAGATAGGGTCCTCCTAATAGGTATCTTGACTAGATCGCTTGATTAGTCGGTTAGGACTTCAATATGATGGTCCTTGGCGTGTGTCCGATTGGGTTCGATGATCCCGGGTGGTCGACTAAAAGGCGATAGGCCGCTTTGTTATCATTTTCGTTGGGATTTGCCTGTTCAGAAGGGAATTTCTCTCTGGGGCGTTTTTGGGGCGGAGGGCCGTGCACTTTCTGACTGGCACATGGATCTTTGTCGTAGCAACCATATTTAACCTACTCGGGACGCTGTTTGTGGTTGCGAGTCTCCAGGTGAGGCGCAGGGTTGACCTTGTGCTAGGTTGGCTTGTCGTGCTGCTGGCACAGACGATAATCGAGACTCTACTTTGTGGCGTTTTGGCGCACCTTTTGGAGCCAGGAGGGTTAATCGCTGCCGCTGCTATTTTTTCATTCGCCGAGGTCTACTTAGTAACGGAGAGTTCAGAGAGATCGAAGCGTGTAATTGCGGAGTTGAAGCTTCAAACGAGGGCCTTCGGCGCAGGAGCGCTTCGGATTTGGCGCCACCCTTTTCTACTTCTGGTAGGACTTATTGTTGTCGCTGAAGTTGTCTGGCAGGTGCTTCTCGCAGTCAGGCTCCCGCCGACCTCCTTCGATACCCTCACTTACCATCTAATTGGTCCAGCGACCTGGATCCAGCACCGTGCCATTGTGCATTCGGACCAGAGCATCTTTGCCGACACCTATCCAGCTGATCAAGAGGCAATTACCGCCTGGGTGGGTACATTTTTTCATTCTCTTAGCTACGCAGATCTTAGCAATCTTCCTTTCGTTGCGATGGGGGCGCTCTGTGTGGTCGCTTTGGCTCGCGAACTTAGGGCTTCAAAGCTCGCAAGCATCTTTGCGGCCCTTATCTTTGTCTCGCTCCCGACCATTTTTTTGCAGATAGCCACCTCCTATGTCGACATCGCAGCCGGAGTAGCCGCAGTGACCGCACTCTATTTTGTGCTAACGGCCTACAAAGCCCGCCAACAAGGGGATTCAGGAAGTGACCGGATCGGGGGTTACCTATTTTTGGCGGGTTGTTCTGCTGGACTCGCAGCGGGGGTGAAGAGCGACAATTTGGTCATAGCCGGATTAGTAGGCCTGATCGGTCTGTGGCAATATGTGAGGGCGGCGAGGGCGGGGCGCTCCGTGCGTTTTTCGTTTTCATTTCTGCAGTTGGCCCTTCCTATGGCCGCTATTGGTGGGTTCTGGTACGTTCGTACCTGGATAACCTGGAAGAATCCCTTTTACCCCATATCTATTTTGGGATTTCATGGTTACGGAACGGTTCAGAGCTTGATCATTGGGTCAAATCTTCCCTCAAGCATCTCCCATGCCTGGGGCGGATTCCTGGGTCAGGCGGTCCTGTCTTGGCTATTTGATCTTCACCGCCATAGTTACGCCTATGACCAGCGGCCAGGGGGTTTTGGCTTGCAATGGTTGGTGGTTTTGCTCCCCTGCTCGGTGGTCGCCATTTGTTTGCTCTGGAGAAAGTCCCGGAAAGGGGGAACAAAGGGGCAAAGGTTCATCGTTATCCCTTCTCAGTCGATGCCAGAGGATATCTCTTCGCCTAGGAGGGACTTCGTTCTGGCTATTGTTGTGCCTGTCGTCGGGTTGCTGATTTCTAGCCATGCCGCCTGGATGGCCCGTTATAGCGTCTCGTTGATGTTGGTGGGTTGCGCCTGTATGGCTTATATCATTACCCGGCTTAGTAATCTTTATGCCGGCTGGAAGTATCTCGGTGTGCTGGTCGAGGTGATCGCAGTGGCTTCCATGGCGCTCACGATTTACTGGGCTTCGAGCCCTACCACCTATGCGATTGTGAAGAGTAACGGTTCCTTCGAGTATGCGAGCTTTTCCCAGATTCTCCACGTTGTTGCTACTGGAGACGGGGAAAAGGTGTTAGAGCCGTGGCCCCAGTATCAGGAGCTATCGAGGCTAGTTCCAGCCGGATCAACCCTCGCATTTTCGGGGTATGACTCCCCTATGTTTACCTATCCATTGGTCGGGGTGAAATTGAGCAGGTCGCTGGTAAGGCTGAACTCCTCATTTACCCCTGGAGGAGTCAAGGCTGCGATGATTGCCGCCGGAGCAAGGTACCTACTCCTCGGCCCTACCGTCACCGATGAAAAGCTTTACCGTGGTATCACCCAGGATATTGAGGATTTCCGGCCGCTCACCAAGGGTGGGCCGATCGGCGGACAGAATCTCTTTGAGCTTGGCAAGTGGAATGCCTGCGGGAATCCGAATTTCTCCCTAGTCAAATACACTATTTCAGCAACAAAAGATTTTGTCGTGACAGCGAGGTTGACTGATTCTTGCGGAGCGGCTGGGGGACTCGTGGTGCATCTA
This sequence comes from Thermoplasmata archaeon, assembly GCA_021836665.1. Next base: position 3,454 of record JAKBHQ010000375.1, on the reverse strand, counting down.
TACCAAGGCAAACAAGGCGTTCCAACTACCGCTAACTCATACCGACCAGTAATGGAATCCACGACAGATTCTGGAGGGTATGTCACCTTTAATATCGTGAATCCTCCGTCGGATGCCCAGTATTTTGTCCGTCAGACGGGAGGATATGTCGGTTCGACACTACTGGTTCCAGCGGCGACTAAGCCGTTTACTCCCCAATATGTGCCGTTAAATTAGCTCGGAGTGAATTCATGTCCCCTGGTGAACAAACCCGGCTGAAAGTCTCTCGCAATATTGAGGCCTTCAAGTTAGCGGAATGGTCTGACTCTGTTTCGACCTCGAGACCAATAAAAGTGCTCAAAGACCTAAGGCCGCTGTTAATTACTCGTGTGAGTCTGCTTGCTCTTTCCATTTTGGTGGCGGGGTGTAATTCGCAAACAAGCGCATCTTCGACTACGACTTCAGTGGCCCAGCATCGGAGGTTGAATCCAGGTTATTCGTTTAGCAAACCGGTAGAGGTGGCTAAGGGCCCTATAGAAGCACTGTCTTGTGTTTCGAGAAGCTTCTGTATGGCTGCCTCGGGCGACGGAACGATGTATGAATTCAACGGTCAGAGTTGGACTATATCACTTCGATCATCGGCTAGCATGCCAGCACCCTCCGGGGTCGTTCATCCGACGGTCGATTGTTTTTCAATCAAGATCTGTATCGGAGAGCTCGCCGATTCGAGTTTGTCGGTTTTTAGCGGAAATGCCTGGTCGACTCCATCGAGGATTCCTGGTGCACAGCCGATAGCGGCGATTGGCTGTAGTCCTACTGGGAGTTGTCTGGCAATTGACGCCGTGGGAGACGGTTTCCTCTTCCGGAACGGCGCGTGGTCTGAGGCATTTAATGCATGGGGGAGCGCAGTTTCTATAAGCTGCGCTGCGGCGAACTTCTGTGCAGCGGCTGGAGGTGGAGTCTCATTTTGGAATGGTTCGTTTTGGACCAAGCCGATAGCCGCCGATCCGAGTGGCCTTCCCACCGCAATCAGCTGCGTTACCGCAGGTTTCTGTATGCTCTCCGATAACGAAGGTCGAACGATGATTTGGAATGGAGCATCCTGGACGAACCCAGTGAGGGTGATTACGGGTCGGTTAGTTTCCCTTAGTTGCCTCTCCAGTCGATGGTGCGTAGCAGCGGGAGGAAACGCCGAGGTTGCAGTGTTCGACGGCGGATCCTGGCGCACGATTTCAACTGGTATATCTGACTTGAAATTCACAGCGCTTAGTTGCACTGGAGTGGGGCGTTGTGAGTTGGGAGATGCCAAAGGTCAGGTAATCTCTCTGCACGTTGGACAGGGAGCAGTTTCCTAGCGTGAACGACTATCCCTCACCAGTTGGGGTGGGATCCATCTGGTGAGGGCGAGCCAAGTACATCTCTAGTGCTTCTTGTGTCCATGAACTGGCTGTGTAGTCGTGCCAGATGTGGTAGTCGTGCCAGACGTGGTAGTCGTGCCAGACGTGGTAGTCGTAGTCCCGGACGAAGTCGTCGTAGCGGGAAGCACGGTCGGTGGGTTCGTAGCCGCTTGATTCAACTGATACCCGCTCTCGGTTATCCAATAGCGCATTTCGTACGCGGCACCAAGTGCAACGGACTGACTTAGATAGTACGACTCGGTGTTTAGGGCCGTGCTTGAGGTGATCGGAACCAGCCCACCCGTTGTGCAATTGGTATCGAAAAGGGTCGTATTCATGTCTATTTGTGGGGCGTTCGATACCCCCTGAAGAAAGTGTGCCCAGCCGACGGCGTCACTGGGGGTCATCGCCCCGCTTCCCCAACAGTTAGTCGTGCCAATTTCGTCCTGGAGATCGAGGGTGCCTAGCCCAGGACCGACCTGCTTCAAACTCGAAAAGAGTTGACCGAGTTCACTGTCTAGGCCCTGCATTCCAAGGGTGTTCGTGGAATATCCACTGTAGGTGTATAGAAAGCCAGGTGACCATAGAAACTGTGCGTTCGGATCGATAGCGGATAGGCCTGACATCTCTGAGCTGAGCATCGATGCGTATGCCGATTCAACGGTCGGGTAATAGAGCTGGTTTAGATCGGCTTCGTAGGTTAGGTACCAGTTGACTTGAACTTGTGGATAGGCTTTTACGAACTCATTGGCCAGCTGTATGGAAGTATTCACGTAGCTGGTTGTAAAGGTGGTATCCTCGACGCCATTGGTATAGATCGACCCGGTGCCTGTCCAAACCGGCCCGAAGGTCCCGACGAAGACCTTGTTGAAGCATGATATCGATCCGCCTGGCAGGTAAGGAACTATCACATCTAGGTAGCTAGTGTTGAGATTCCCATTTGAGTCGACTATGTCTTGCAGTACGAGGTTGCGGGAGCCTGTCGTCGGGGTATTGCAAATATCGGCGAGCCATTGGGATACTTCTGCCGGGGAGTATGTGGGTCCAAGGGAGGAAACCTGCAGGAATAGATTCTCGGACCCATTAAGGGACGTTGAGTAAGTGAAGTCCGCCTTCGCCGACTTTGGTAGTCCGACCGACACGTGACTTGAGGCAGCGGAGCCGACTACTGCACTATTTGTAAGTGACGGGAAGGCGAAGACGATCGAACCAAGGGCGAGGGCAAGTGCGACGCGCGGGGAGCGGCGGATGGCGTAGAGCGAAGCCCTCCTAGCCGATAAAGATCTTCTCTGTGTGGTGGGATTACGCATCCGAGTGGCTCCTTTGTCCCTGCCTTGACACTCACTGAAGGCAACTAAGGAAGGTATCGGACACAGTAAGTAATTACTTTATAAAAAAAATACTCTACGTGCTGTTATACGGGCGAGTAAACGCTGGAAGTGCTGGAAAATGCGAATAAATCTCACAAAAAAGTTACGCTTAGTGGGGGAAAGTCCGCTTACTGCGCCTCATCAGTCGAGTCTTGATATTCGCCCAGAAACATGGCCTCGCAGAAATGTGGCAAGTTTTCCCCGATAGGGCCTCTTGACGCACTAGGCACAAGAGAACATACGCGGCCTGGGCTATTTCGGTTTTGTATTAAAGAGCCGCTGGTGGGTGTGGCAAGGTGGTAAGCCACTGGAATTCTGGACATTCGCGCCCTTTATAGATGGCGCTTTAGCGGCGATTCCAGGAGAGACACGATTGAGGTTCGAAACCGAGCCTTGCCCTTGGTCATCGGTGTCGGTAAGCCAGACCCCCCTACCAGGTAGGTGGGACGAGCTGGGCCAAGGGTCCGTAGGCTTGATAGGAAAAGATTACGCAAGCAATGAGTATCAGGAACCATAATGATGTACGTTTTTTGGCCATTATGGCAGCCACCAGAGCCAAAATATCCGCAGCAATCCACAGGATGGCGAGCCAGTTTGATACGTGCTTGATAACCGTCTTGTGGGCGGCCAACTGAGTTATTTCAATTCGCCTAGTCGAGGTAGTGACGTTTGCAGCTAGCGTGGCTGACCTATCCAAAGTTGCTCTGA
>JAKBHQ010000504.1:3677-8410 GCA_021836665.1 Thermoplasmata archaeon | reverse complement strand
CCGGACGTTTCTTGAGCTCGTAGATCGAAGGCTGCTTAACTTCAGACTTATCCGGTTCCCCGGAAGGAACGGGGGGAACAAACCTCCTTGGCGGTCTAGTACCGGCCTTTCGCTTGGCTAATGCGCGGACCTTAGGTACCAGGTCTTCACGGATCAGATTCATCGATTCAGTGATATTGCCACTCGAAGGTTTAGTTGCATAGTCCGCCGCCCCCAGTGCCAAGGCTTCGATAGTCGCCCTCGCCCCGCGTGCGGTCAAAGTCGAAAACATTATCACCGGAACTGACCTACGAGCGTCCCTAAGCGCAGCTAATGTTTGAAGTCCGTCCATATCAGGCATCTCGACATCAAGTGTGACTACATCCGGCTTCAGCTGCTCAATCTTGGAAAGAGCCGAACGACCGTTGGAGGCCGTTCCTACAACGACAATATCGTCCTCGACATCTAGAGCGTTAGAGACAAGGCGCCTAATCGTGACGTTATCATCAACTACCAGTACTTTTATCCTGCCGTCGAGTTCCTCAGCTTGACTAGACGGTTCACCGTCAACAACCGCTCGTTGCTCCATTGTCACGATCAAATACCTGTTGATGCACCTACATCAACAGCGCGATCCGTAGCTAAAACTAAAAGAAGCTCATTTTGCAACTTGTACACACCTTGAACCAGATCTCCGATCCGACCCCCAACCGTAGGAGGAGTGGCCTCCCAAGTCGATTCGTCGATATCGACTACGTCACCTATTTCATCTACCAGAAGACTAACGGGTCCATCTTCGGTGCGCACCACAACATTTAGTGGAAGTGAGTCGTCAGAGCGCTCGGGAAGAGCCAGCTGTCTTCTTAAATCTATTGCCGTTACAATCTGCCCACGAAGATTTATCAAACCTTCGACCGACTGCGCCGCCAGAGGCACGTGGGTGACATCTTGATATCGAATCACCTCTTGTATCTCGCTAACGCCAACTCCAAAGAGGTGATCGGCTACGTAGAAGGTGCAGTATTGGCTTTGAGTTGGGATGCTCATGATGCGACCGCAACATACGCTCTAGACCTGCCTGATCCGCTTAATCTGACCGTATTGGCTATGAATTCTACGTCCAAAACGTCCGTCACCCTTCCGTCTATCACGGCTACTCCTGTAACTCCTGGCCTCGAGTCGGTAGCTTGTAAATTAATCGACTCGTCGATAATGTCGACTATCGAATCACATACAATTCCGACGCTTGCACCATTGCTCGTGTGTACTACGACCTCTAAGATCTCCGCGTCATCACTAGAGGATGGAAGATTGAGAATTTGAGACACGTATGCGAGAGGTAGAATACTCCCCCGGTACTGCACGACGTCTTTGCCCCCTGTGGTCTCAATGATATCCCTAGCAAACTCCTCAAGGCGATCCACCGCTGAAAGCGGTATGGCAGCACGTGAAGTGGATCCAACCCCGAGCACTAGCATGGGCTGTGTAGAGACCGACTCCTCAACGGCCGTACTATGAGCTTCCCCAGCAGAGCGAGCTCTACCCTGAGCTATCACTCCTGACTCTTGAGCTAAGCCCATAACGTCAATGATTAACGCCACTCGGCCATCACCCATTATCGTTGCCCCTGCAAATGCGGGAATATTCTTGATCTGTCGACCCATAGGCTTGACGACTATTTCCTCGGTGTCCAAGACCTCGTCGACTATTAAGCCGAACTGGTTATCATCGGCCTGCAGCACGACAATATTGATTGGCATCAATCGAGGATCGACTTCCGCTTCTCCCTCATCCGTAGACGATATCTTTGTCTTCTTCGGTGTCTTCAGGATATCCGCCAAATCGACCAACGGTAGGAGCCTATCCCTCAGGCGGACTACTGGAGCATTATGGATCTTCTCTATGCTCGAGAGAGCCTGATCGGCTTCAAGGCGAACAAGTTCCACCAAGTTCACTTGAGGAATCAGGTAACGGTTTTCTGCGGTGGTCACTATTAGTGCCGGGATAATAGCGAGGGTCAGCGGAATTTTGATCCGAAATGTCGTGCCAACGCCCTTTACCGAGTGGATGTCCATGACTCCACCGATCTTCTCGATATTGGTTTTGACTACATCCATTCCGACGCCTCTGCCAGAGATGTTCGTGACTGCCGCCGCAGTCGTAAGGCCGGGCAGGAAGATTAGTGCTGACGCGTCTCGTTCTGACAACTTGGCCGCTTGCTCCACCGAAATCAGCCCTGAAGAAACAGCCTTAGCCTTGATCCGCTCGCTATCTATGCCGGAACCGTCATCGCTGATCTCGATGTTTACATGGCCACCTTCGTGAAATGCCCTCAAGCTCAGGGCGCCGTCGACCGGTTTACCTGCAGCCGCTCTGGCCTCGGGTGTCTCGATCCCATGGTCTATCGCGTTTCGAACTAAATGGGTAAGTGGGTCTTTGACAGCTTCAATAATTGTCTTATCGAGTTCCGTCTCAGCGCCCTCCATGTAGAGCTTGACCTTCTTGCCAACCGAAAGGCTGAGATCACGTACGACTCTTGGGAACTTAGACCATACGTTTCCTATCGGTTGCATGCGGGTCTTCATTACGCCGGCTTGGAGCTCGGTAGTAATCAGGTTAAGCCTCTGAGTCGTCTCCACCAAAGCGCTATCTGGTTGATTCGCGGTGAATTGTAGAACTTGATTTCGGGCTAAAACTAGCTCTCCAACCAGATTCATCAGTCGGTCGATTAGCGCCACATCGATCCGAATGGTCGAGTTATTAACCGCTGGCCCAGCCTCTTTACGCTGAGTATTGAGGGCTTCGACTACTTCAGAGGAATCGAGTACCCCCCTTTCGACGAGGATCTCTCCGACATGGCGAGGATCTCCGGCGAGTTGAGCCGCCAAGGCGGCCTGCACCTCCTCCGGATTTGCTTTTCCGGCCTCTACGAGCAGTTCGCCAACGCTCTTATTTTCGTCGTCACTCGAAGTGACTTCGCAGTTCGAATCCTCAGAAACGGCCTGAGCTTCGCCTGCCTGGGGGGCAAACACAGCCTCTTTATGGTTCAGAGCTTTGGATTCTGAACGACCCTCCGGACGGTGGCTCAACACTTCCATTGAGCGAATTAACTCGCTATGGTCTGCATCGCCATCGGCTCCACTCTGCTCAATATTTAAAAGCATCTGCCTAACCGCGTCCACTGCTAGTAACAAAACCGTGGTGATTTCGGGGGTAAGCAGTAAAGTCGCATCTCTCAGCTGCGAAAGTAGGTTTTCTGCAGAATGGGTAACCTTCTCCAAATTCTGGAATCCCAAAAATCCGCTGGCGCCCTTGATGCTGTGGATGGTTCTAAAGACGAACGCCAGATTCCCCGCGTCGGTCGGGTCGTGCTCTAGCTCGACGAAGGCCTGGTCGAGAGCGTCTAGGCCTTCACCAGATTCTACAAGAAATTCTCCTATTACTTCGGCAAGATCTTCATCTTGGGTCATCCCTCGCACCCCATGTTCGTCTCATGATCAACTAATGCGCCGCATAGATCGCCCGCAGGGGCGGCTACCCAATCTTCAGGGCGATTTGAACCCTCGAATGAGCGCCTCAACTAACGCTCCTCAGCTTCTCCGCAACTGCACGAAGTTCAGAGGAGACCTGCATAAGACCCATCGTGTGCTCTTGGTTCTTAGAGACGGCCTTAGCTGTGCTTTCAGCAGCCTGGGCCACACCCGTAATGTTGCGAGCTATCTCTCCAGAACCAACCGCTGCTTCAGAGATATTCTGAGCTATGGCTCCAGTGGTGGACTGTTGTTCTTTGACTGCTTCGGCAATAGTTCCCGATATGGCGTTGATCTGGTCGATTATATGTGCGATCTCATTGATTGCGTTGACCGCCTCTGCTGTGTCGGATTGAGTCGTTTCGATCCTGCGGCCTATATCTTCAGTCGCCTGGGCAGTCTGCTTAGCCAGTTCTTTCACTTCGTTAGCAACGACGGCAAAGCCCTTGCCAGACTCGCCAGCCCGGGCGGCCTCTATCGTCGCATTTAGTGCAAGCAGATTAGTCTGCTGGGCAATCGATGTAATCACCTTGATAACCGTCGAAATCTCGCGAGACGAAGTTCCGAGCCTATCCATTGTTAGCCTGGTAGATTCGGCCGCATCCACGGCTGTACCCGCTACACGAGCGGCGTCAGATGCATTATTTGCTACCGTTACAATTGAAGTTGCCAGCTCCTCTGCCGCCGCAGATACCGTCTGAAGGTTAGCGCTTACCTGCTCAGCCGCAGAACTCACCGCTTCTGCCTGAGCTGAGGCTTCGGCAGAATTAGCCCCCATCTGCTGACTTAACGCCGCCATTTCAGAGCCAGACTCAGTTACGCCCTCCGCTATCGACATTAAATCCTTTACGCCCTCTTGGAGCTGGATGCGCTGTGCGACCATGGCCGTCACGTCTGTGGCAAATTTGACAACTTTAAATGGCTTGCCGTCGGCGTCGAAAATTGGGTTATACGCGCCCATTATCCAAACTTCTCTGCCGCCCTTGGCAATCCGCTTGAACTCACCAGATTGAAACTCCCCATTGTGCAGCCGTTCCCAAAATAGCTCGTATTCCGGAGAACGTGCATAGGCAGGATCTACAAACATTCTGTGGTGGCGGCCTTTGATCTCATCGAGACCGTAACCCAACGTGGTGAGGAAGTTGTCATTAGCGGCGACTATCGTTCCATCAAGATTGAACTCGATCATCGCCTGTGATTTGGAGATAGCCTCTAACTTGCCGC
>JAKBHQ010000504.1:0-3667 GCA_021836665.1 Thermoplasmata archaeon | reverse complement strand
ATCACTTCATCTCGAGGAATAGAGACGAAGCCATCCAAGGCACCTTTGCCCAAACTTGACTGGGTTGCCTTACGGGTTGAAGCTTTAGCTCCCCCGCTGCTGGAGGTATTGGTCTGCGAACTGTCATCATTGCCAACCGAATCGATCACTTCTTCACCAACCACGCTAGCTTCGTCCTGTAGTTTGCCAGAGCGTCCATTCGTTGCCGCAATAGTCATCGCATTCCTCCTTGTTGGGACACGGCACAACCCGCACACCTAGAGAGTTAACGGCAACTCAATTGTTCACTTTAGAAAATCCTAGAAAGAGCTGCAAAAGCTAATAATTGAATTGCTCCCACGGATAAATCCGGGGGCTTCCCGCTCCATTTCGGTGAATTACATTCATCTGAAGATGGAAACTCTTTGGGAAATTCCAATAGATCGCTCGCCGAAATATTCTTTGCCCGATTAGCTAGCCCTGGCTAAAATACTCAAAGCTGCGCCGAACGTTGCATTCTTGCCTCGGACAAAAGACATTCACTATTCGTAGGGTGGAAGTTACCTCCGATTGGTAGCGAAAAGTCCCTTTTAGTTTTTTGCGTCGTCCGTCCGTTGCCATCTGAGCAGATCCCTTGGAAACGACCCCTTCTCGACGGTCATCCCCATAGGCAAAAGCCCTAGTGCGGCCAAGCCATCGAATGCCTACTATCGACTAAATCTTCCGACGACACTTTGATGAGACATCTGGTCCATAAAGTTCCGAGCTCCACGAATTATTTTTTCGAAGTCAGAAACTCCCGTGATAGACAGGGATCCGGGTTCAGGCAGATCGTTACCATTCAAGATCGTGTCTGACAACCTCGCCGCATATCGAAGAACTCGCGCTAGCGGTTCTCCTGGTTCATGTTCAAGGTGATGTTGTTCGACGGCCTCATAAAGGTCCTGGGGAAACTTCCAAGACTTGAGCACCCTAGCCAGTATCTCGGGGTGCGAAATTCCATACGCTCTCGCCTCCATCTCTACCGCCGCCATAGCACGATCCGCTTGCGGGAGCTTTTCGAGCTCACGCATTCTAGAGATAAAGCCGTATGGGTCTTGCTTGGCAATGACCAGCTCGCCAATGTCCAAGGTTATCCCACCGTTAAGTGCAGCTGATGTGTCAACGTCAAAGTAAGGAGCAAGCTGAATTGCGGCGCCAGCGGTAGCTAGATACCTCTTCCAAGCTTCCCTGGAAATTGGCACGAAGTCCTGAATTACTGCCGCAGTCGCCAGAAATCTAACAGTTCCAAAACCTATAACAGAAATCGCGAATTGAAGATCATCGACGTGGCCTGACAATCCGTAATAGGCGGAGTTTGCCATTCTGAGAATGTTCGCAGAAAGGTTGGGATCCGAGTTAGCGACCCTCGCGATATCTTTGTTTTCGGACTTCTCGTCGTTAATGAGTGAGACGACGCCGAAGGCAACTGCCTTTCGAGATCCGAGGGACTCAACCTCCTTGAGATCTATCTCAATGGTCTTCACAGTTCGGGACCGGGCCTTTGGAATATCAAATCCTTTTTGGCGGCCTTGTTTTTGTACATCTCACGGTCCACCTTCGTAATCATCTCTTCAATGTCGACCTTAGACCTAAAGACCGCATAGCCAAAAGAAGCCGAAATCTGAATCTGGGTTGAGGCTAGGTAGATAGGAAGTTCGAGGCAGCGTTGAAAACCGCGAATAACCTTCTTGGCCTGGGCATCTGTTGAAACACCTCGACATAGCACGATGAACTCGTCGCCAGCATATCGAAATACCTGCTGGTCTTCGGTGCAAATTCGCTGCAACCTCTTGGCAATTTCGATCAAAAGTCGATCGCCCGCCACGTGACCGAGGGTATCATTGACGGTTTTAAAGTCGTCAAGGTCGCAAAAGGCCATCATCAGGGATGATCCTTCCCTGCCAGCGGTAGAAAAGTGCCTGGCCAGAGTTAGATCCATCGCCTCCCTATTTGGTAGACCGGTCAGCGGGTCGTGAGTAGCTGCAAAAGTCAATCGCTCCTCTGCTGCAATCTGGTCCGTGACGTCATCTATCGTCCCGACAAATCCCGTTGCGCCTCGATCAGTCGATATGTTTCGGAAGTTAAGGGAGACCTGAGCGATACGACCAGTACCGGTATTCAGATTGGCCACTACATAACTTCTCTCGCCTTTAAGCGCCCTGGTAGCAGCGCCTTCAACCTTCGAGCGATCCTCAGCTGAAAAGAAATCGAGCCAACCTATTCCATAAATCCGACCTGCCGGAACCTCAAATATCTCCGTCAACCGAGTGTTGATGTAGTAGAGGCGAAGTCCGACTTCAGAAAAAAAGATACCAACGGGAACTTCGTCTGACAGAGCACGCAATCGTTTCTCGTAGACTCCCGCCTCAGACGTGAATTGATCAATCGACGAGGTTCTGAGCTCCAGCATCCACCCGTGGTCGCCGAGGTTCACAGTCGTAACCAGCACGTCTCGCAGGAGTCCCGTGGCATGCCTCATCTGATAAATGCTCGTTTGCGGGCGTAATACCGACCGATCGATCGGATTCTTACTCAAATGCTCGATCGGCCTCCCCATGAGATCATCGACCGCCATACCAAATATTTCGGTACAGGCACGATTGGCCCAGGCGATCTTGTCGTCGGGGTCAAGATAAAGAGTTGCCCTGTCCGACACATCAAGATAAGTCTCAAAAGTTTTAGAGAAAATAGAACTCACGTCTGTCCGTTCGGCTCAAGCCAACGTTATCTAAATCTTGATCGACAGCATTTGTTTCACCCTTGAATGCAAAATAACATTACAAGCGGGCAAATCGAAGAAATACTCCTGCAGGTGCATAAACAAAAGTTGATTCTCAAGGAATAGACCGGTCCTGCAGATCATAGAAGTTTGCTCGCGACTCACCTTGGAGTCGCGAGTCATTACGGAAAAAGCTTTGATTAAAGAGACAGGCTTTCAAATTTGCCTTCACAGATTGCAAGGGGAAAAGCTAATTTCGAGGCGCATAATCACTTAGTATCTAAAGAGGTGGTTGAAAGAGGGTTGCCGCATGAAACACGAGCACTGGATGACTTTCCCAGAAGAGCACGATTTTCCCGCAGCGACTGACTACTTGAGCCTGATATTTTCACAAAAGCAGGCAGAAGACCTCACTACCGCCCTCAAATCCGCAGAAGTCGAAACGAAAAAGGCTAAGGACCTGCTCCGCTCCTCCGGACTAGAAGCCTTGCCGAAGGACAACGTGCACGTGCGGAAAGATCTTGACAAAATCGATAAGGGGGAACTGCTTTCGCCTGTGCTTTTGGTCAGGGGTAGTGCTCCACACGGAGTCGGACTTATCATTGCCGACGGATATCACCGGATCTGCGCCAGTTATCTCCTTGATGAAGACGCCGACATACCGTGTTTAATCGTCGATTATTACCGCCTGGTCGACTGACCATCGTCACTCAACGCCTCGTCATTGATGCACCGGGGGTGCTTCTATATAGATGCATTTTCAGGTAGGCGACGGGAGGAAGCCCCCCCACTCTCGCTGAACTGGACGCAAACCTTTCGGCTCTTCCGTCCCAATCGCCCAGCCGTCGAATCGCGCGAGATTCCAGTGGATGAAAGGGTCGCCAACTGCTGTCGAATCCCCTACCTATAACGCGCATTAGGGTACCG
>JAKBHQ010000340.1:7412-8493 GCA_021836665.1 Thermoplasmata archaeon | reverse complement strand
TAAGAGAAGGACTTGATGTAAACCCTGAGCCAGCTTCTCGTAAGCGGGATAGTCATACAGTCTTGCAAGTGTATTTTGTAAACTTGGTAGAGAGGTCGCACTCTTTGCCGCAGATCTTTGGGTGCCATTTAATAACAATCAAGCAGAACGTGACCTTAAAATGGAGAAGATCAGGCAGAAGATCTCGGGATCGCTGAGATTAACCCATGGTACTGACCGACTTGCCGTAGTACGCTCCTACATATCTACTGCCTCCAAACATCAACTTGACACTATTGACGTTCCTACGGAGTTGTTTGCTGGGACCTCTATATGCCTCCGGTGCTACTTCTTACCTGAACACACTTCATCTCGATGGAAGTAGGGCGGTGATTAGATACGCTGGACTTTACTATATTGTGTCTGTTGAAGTGTCAATATTTTCAGGGGACTGGAGTATTGTTTCTAATAGGACGCGTGCTGCGGAGTGCTCTACATCACGTGTCGCCGTCATTAGGATCACTCCTCTCTCATATGCGATCTTTCGAATCCTATTTAGGGTTGCCTGTGCTAGATCGCTTGTAAGCTCAGCCCTATATAGTTTCGTAAACTCCTCAAAGCGTGTCTTCTCATGACCGTACCAGTGTCTCAGTTCGCTGCTCGGCGGCAACTCCTTTGGCCATTCGTCTAAAACTAAAGAGTCCTTGGAGATACCTCGTGGCCAGAGGCGGTCGACAAGAACCCGATATTTGTCATGAGGCATATCTTTCAGATCATAAACTCTAACAATTTGCACTAAAGAAGGTTCGACACCGCTCAATGTGGGCATCAATTCTTGCCTGTAAGGTGCGTTAGAATGATCGCTAGGAAGGTAGATGCTTTGAACTTCTAGAGTGCAGGGTAAGTCACAACCACATCCGTCATGTTCAGAGAGAAACGAACCACACTTCTCGCAGATAAGATGAGCCCAACAAGGTGAATCGCCTCCACCATCATCGATTAACTGTGGTTTCATATTCCACCTCTTCGTAAGTTTACTAAAGTTCCAAGAAGTTGTGTAGGTTGCAATGGTGTATGTGTATCTTTGGAGGAGGGGAGTGGT
>JAKBHQ010000340.1:0-7402 GCA_021836665.1 Thermoplasmata archaeon | reverse complement strand
CTCGTCTCAGCGCTAACATCTAGTATCATCTGGATCTCGGTACTTCGTTGCGGCAACGTGTGCAATGCGTGAAAAGATTCGCAGGGTTGTCTGACGATGTCGGTTGTTTTTGATGTGACTGAGCCCTTGCATTGTCTAGACATGGCGACCGGAGGAGCGTAGTAGTGTGTTAAGTGCATGAAGGTCAGATCCTACGACATGAGACTCCTTCAGATGTATTTATTCATGGTACGATTTCACCTATTGTCCCTAATTTTAGTCTTTTGGAATAAGGGACTTTTATCCCCGTCCACCCGATCAGATGCAGTAGGAATACCTAGTCTTCTCATTTTGCCTGAAGACTTGGGAGTCTTTCGTTCTCTAACTCGGATGTGTGAACTGGCGTTGTTTCAGACTCCTTCCAAGTTCACATAGGAACTCATTAGGGTTCTTTATCGAGCTTGGTGATACTCTATCAACGCCAGGCGTTCTTGCTCCTCTGTTGCCTCTGACTCTGACCCACGCCACCTGGAGGAAGGCTGGGTCATAGACGAGGTTGTACAGATTAGAAAAGACACGCTTGTTATCATTGGTTGACCATTGGTACAGCTTCGTCTGCATTTGACGTACTCTTGTTTCAGCCTCAGAGAGGTCAAAACCAGATGCGCCCGTATTCACAGGTGTCCTCCATCTATGTAGATTCTTCTGTAACTTTGCTGGGGTCCTTTGCCATGTGGACGGCTTTCCCGTCCTCGGACTACTACAACTCCTCCGTCCCATTTGGGTAGCATCGGTTGACACGAATCTTCCCCTTGCTCAACTTGATGCTGGGCAAATAGGGGTCGCTCGAATGGTTTCCACGTTCACCTCTAGACCGTTTGACCGATTAGGTGCCCAGCTATACACCTGCAGCACCGCCACAGCTACGCCGCAGACTTTCACCGTGGCCTCTTAGTCAGTGACGCAAACCGACCGAAGAGTTCTCGATGCATAACATCGATACGCGCTGCTACCCAGCCCATATCTATCAGATTTGAGCTGGTGTGTCCCTTTAGAAGCTTTACTGCGCTGGTTCCTCACGTACACCTTTCGGTCTTGTTTGCCGGACCCAGGTCATCTGGCTGTCCAGTTCCGGCTTTATCAGGGCTGCTTACCATCTTTACCTGCGCCTCCAGGTTCAGACTGCCCACAACTTCATAGGCCTGCTGCTACAGGTCCAAGGTGGAGTCCTTTTACCTTCATATGGTCAAATGGCGTCTTGTGGCGCTTCGGAGCGCCTTTTGTAAAGTTCAGATGCAGGAAGGCTCTTGTGAGGCCAACGATTAGGCAAGGTTGTCCAAGACAAAGAGATCAGCTATCGAGCGTTTAGCGTGACATTCAACGTAATTCAGCATGAGTGATACTCGATGCGCTCGTTGAAGGTGAACGTGACCCAGAGGCGCTAGCTGATTTAGTGCTTGGATAAACGAATTTCTCAACTTAGATCCATTGATCTACTCTCTATTAGGAATGAGGCACTTTTATTGACTCCGATAACTACTGCTCAACTCAACTAAATGGGTCAATTTAAAACGACTGGTGTGGGTCAAAAAACCTCGCTGTTTACGTGGCTGTTTTCGCCGATCAAGCCAGTCGTTGACATTGAGCGTGCCATTGATGGCCATTTGAAACATGCTCTAGATCGGCACGACGACCGATAGCGGCCGCAGCTACGACTTCTATGCCTGCGGAATCCCAATAAAGTGAAGCGTTCTAGGTCCGACCAACTGTGCAGCATGGCCTACAGCGTCACTCCTGAGCCCATAACCGAGTTGCATAAAGCGGCAATCTTCGTAAAGTAGATCAGAAAGGTTCAGAGTTAGGCCTGCTAGGACGAGAGGTGGGTAGGCTAAGGTTGAGATGTACGCCTAATATTCGAATGCCAAAGCAGATTAAGGCAGCGACGATGGCAAGCACTCCGCTATAAAAATGGAGTTCGAGGGCGATTGCTGTGAGAGTAGAGCCTGCAGCGGCCGGTATGGCATAGAGTCCGCTCGAGAAGACGGTCGGTACTATCCTAATAGCGATGTCGCGAAGGGTGCCACCACCAACTCCCGTAATGGTACCGAGCAACGCAGATTGGACGGGGCCCAGGTGAGCTGCGAAAGCCGTCGTTGTTCCGGCGACACAGAACAGGCCAAGTCCCGCGGCATCGAAGACGTTGATAAGGCGTCCGAGGCGAACCCATACTTGGCGTGCAGCGAAAGCGAGAAACCCAGCCCCTCCGGCTACGGCAAGATAGCGCCAGTCGCGAAAAGCGGACGGAGGAAAGGTTCCGATCAAGACGTCTCGAATGATGCCGCCTCCGAGTGCGGTCGTCATTGCGAGGACGACTACTCCAACGATATCGAGATGTTCCGTGTCCATCGCTGTGAGCGCTCCGTTGAGTCCAAAGACAAAGGTTCCCGAGAGTTCGAGAATGAGTTGAAGCTGTTGGCTAGTATCGGTCATCGATCCTCTCCTCGGGATATAGTGTGATCTCTGGGACGTACGGCCGCTAGTAGTATAGCGGTTAGCTATGACACCGTGGTCTAAGGCGATCACGGTTGGTAACTGAGTATTCCAGTAATTCTTTACCACCTATTCCGAGATCCCTTTACCAGCTGACGGAGCTGTGGAGCAAGACGCCATAGTCGAACTCACTACCGTATATAGTCCAACGAGTGAGGCTGTTTGGCAACTCGGTTACGCAGCTTCAAGCCGAGACTCTAATTGTCTAACAGAAGTCATTACGTGGGCGGCAAGTCGAGCTCCGGAGCGGAGGCGAGCATCTCGGCAAGGACCTCCTCGGGGGTAACTGAACCGGTGATCTGGACCCGTAGGTAGCCGGGCTCTTCGAACAGTTCGACACCTTCAATTTTGGATACGAAGGTAGTATCGCAGTCGCATTGGCCTATGTTGCAGGAGGCGACAAATATATCGAGGACATCGCGTGGCGTTGCAGCGGGGAGAAGCAGATCGACACCCTTGCTGATGGCGAGTGCTCGTGGCTCGGTCAGCTCTACGGTAGTCGGGTTGTTGTCGTTAGTGTTGGTCATGGTCTTCTTTCTGGTTGGGTTGTAAAGGCTCGGTGGATAAGTAGGTGGTTCGCAAGCAGCTTTGCGGCTAGGTAGATGGTATTGGTAGTCAAGTAATTGTGAGGGGGTTGGTCATGGCCGGTACATCGAGATGCGCCAGAGGCGCCTAGGAAGACCGCCCTCTTCAAAGGCGGTTATATCTTCGAGCTCGAAGCCTTCTGCGAGCCGGTCAACGAGTAGGCGGTTGAAGAAGTGAACAACAAACCCGCCGTTCTCATACAGGTTGTCACCTAGGTCAAGTCCGGTACCGTAATGGGCGTCTCCGACATGGCGCACTGTGTAGATGCACAACCCACCTGGGCGCAGAACCCGATGGACCTCGCCGGCGAGGGCTGCGAGCTGGTCACTTTTGAGGGCCATACAGAAGAGCATGTGCGAGTAGCAGGCGTCGAAGCTTGCGTCAGCAAATGGTAGTGGATGGCGGACGTCATGGGTAAGCGTCGTGAGGTGCTCAGCGAGACTCGTATCGGTGGCGCGGTCGAGGATATCCGCCAGCGTCCCGAAAGTGTAGTCGAGTGCGGTGACCTCAAAACCTGCGCTAAGTAGGCCGAAGGTATCGCGTCCCTGGCCTGCGCCAAGCTCAAGTACCTGGCTTAGATTGTCGGCTGTAAAACGGCTTACAGCGTAGCGACCTGCCTCGCTCGGTTCGGTTCCATACATCTGCGGATTCGCCTGGAGGGTTGTCTCCCAGTGCTGGTGCTGGCCTGCGATGAGCTTGTCGGAGTCAGGAGTGATGGACTCGGGGCTCATTTGGTGCTCCGCGGTGGCATGGACCTGGTGGGTAGGTCCTGCCAAGAGGTGGACTCGCCGGGATCGGTACGCAACAAGTCGTCCAGGCGGGTCTCGAATTCAGGGAGGTCAATCTCCCCCCGAGCGAAGCGCTCCCGAAGTACCACCACTGGATCCTCGACCGGCGGAGGCGTGACCACGTTGGCCGTAGCATCTGCCGGTGCGACTAGCCTGCATCCAGAACCCGTGGCTCCTCTGTGGTGGGATAGCCGGACCGCTGTCAATGCGACCATGGCTATCATCGGTATTACGAACAGCACTGGCCAGGGAAAGAAGTTCCATTCTGTAGGCATCATGACTTATCCTTTCTACTTATGACTTCCGGCCAATACACCTCGGACACTAGATCGTGGGCGTGCTGACCCTTACCGTTTTTATCTGTAAGAACCTGGGTTTCGGAGTCAAGGTTGGTCTCAGCGGGCGCCTTGGCTTGTGATGTGAGCCGGTGGGCCAGCTCACTGGTGCTGGCACCTACTGCAGAGATTCCCTCGGGGCTAACGAGCACAGGCAAGGAGCGGTATCCTAGGGAGATTACCGTGTCATAGGCATGAGGGTCGATAACTACGTCGTAGATCTCAAGGTTCACCCCAGCATCGGTGAGCGAGCGAGCAAGCGTCGAGCAAGCCGCGCAGGCGCCTTGGCAGTAGAGCCGGGTGGCTTTCATCGTGGGCTCCGGTTATCGAGCAGTGTGCGCGCCGCTTCGATGGCGGTACGAAGTGCCTCGCTCGAGGCACAGTAGTAGATGTAAGCGCCTCTGCGCTCGGGGCGAACCAGCCCACGGTCACGAAGCACTCGCAGGTGATGGGAGACTGCTGGTTGGCGCAGACCGGTGGCTTCTGCGATGACACCCACTGATACACAGGCGGTGTCGAGCACTGAGAGGATTCGTAGTCGAGTGGGATCCCCGAGTGCCTGGAAGACCTCGGCGAGCTCGGTAGCCTCGCCGAGGTCTATCGGGGGATCACTCACCCTGTCGGAAAGCCTGGCTTCGCTCTCGGTAGTCATTACTGTCATTTGTCCTCCTTCAATATTTCTAACATAACTAGATGCTTAGATATTCCGATATCTGAGAATGGAGATGTGCTCGATATTAGAATTGGGTCTTCCGGCACCTAGGTTGACCGGAAGGGACGGACTGGTTAACTCTCGATTCAAATGAGTGGACTATGAGGGATGGCGATGAACTCAATCGCCTGTATGTTCACTTCTCTGGCAAACAAGACGAGACTCGGCAATATAAGCCTGGCTCGGCTCTGGTGAGATAACGTTGAGGTGCTTCTTGCCGGCATCACGCAGTGGACCCCTTCCGAGAGGATAACTTACTTGTTAAATCATTGAAGGTTCATACACAGATAAATTCGACAGAGTGAGTCATCTGGCACGAAGATTCGAGAATTTCCTAATCACGGGCGTGTCGTAGCCAACGTTGTGAGTGATACGGGGGCAAATCTTCTACTCCCACGGCGAGCCGGAGGTCGGCTCTGAGTTGCTGTCACGAAGATTCGAGAATTTCCTGATCACGGGCGTGTAGTAGACGACGTTGTGAGCGATACGGGGGCCAATCTTCTACTCCCACGGCGAGCCGGAGGCGGGCTCTGAGTTGCTGTCACGAAGATTCGAGAATTTCCTAATCACGGGCGTGTCGTAGACGACGTTGTAAGTGATACGGGGGCCAATCTTCTACTCCCACGGCGAGCCGGAGGCGGGCTCTGAGTTGCTGTCACGAAGATTGTGATTCTTTAAGCCAGACTTTGTTCGAGAACGGCTTATGCGGCGTCAGGTTTAGCCTCAATAGTGACTAAGTAACCCAAGTCGCGGAGTTGGTTGAGTGCACGGTTCTTGGCCTTTTCGGGGTCGCGATTGGTGAAGTAGTTGCTGCCAGGGTCGCTATAGGTTTCACCCGTTTGGAGCATGTTCCAAATAGCAACGAGCATGGCGTGCTCGATAGCGACGACAGCTTTGATGGGTCCTCGACGCCCAGCCAAGCGACGATACTTAGCCGAATAGTACGTGTCCTTGGACCGTGACGCTGATAGAGCGGCAACACCGAGTGCGCGCTTTAGATAGGGATTGCCTGGACGAGTGTGGGTGGACTTTACCCTGCCAGCAGATTCATTGGACCCAGGAACCGTCCCGGCCCACGACGCTAGGTGTCCAGGCGTTGGAAACCGGCTCATGTCGGCCCCGGTCTCAGCGATGATGACGTCAGCAACTGTCGTTGATATACCCGGGATCGTCACTATCAGATCCCGGGCGCATCGAAAAGGTTCGATTGCCTCTTCGATGTGTGTAGTGAGCTCTTCGATAGTGCGGGTGTGTTCGTCAATCAGGTTCAAGTAGAGCCTGACCATTACCGCGTGGTGATCGTTGAAGCGACCAGTCAGAGCTTCGGTGAGTTCGGGGATCTTAGAACGCAGTCGACGTTTGGCTAAATCGGCCAAGACGTTAGGGTCACGTTCACCCGCCACCAGCGCTTCGAGTATGGCTCGGCTCGAGACGCCGGTGATATCGGTCGCTACCGAGGAGAGTTTGATGCCCGGGTCTTCGAGAAGCTTCTCGAGCCGTTGGATCTCTTGGGACCTAGCGTGTACGATTGCAGTACGCATACGTGTGAAGTCACGAAGCTTTCGAATTGGCTCTGGGGGCACGAATGAACCACGCACCAGTCCATGGGCGCCTAGGTCTGCGAGCCATCTAGCGTCAGCGACATCGGTCTTTCGACCAGGCAGGTTCTTGACGTGTCGTGGGTTCACGAGCATGATCTCGAACGGACCGTCTTCAAGTAGGAAGTAAAAAGGTTTCCAAAAGTCACCGGTGGCTTCCATCACGACCAGGGTGACCCTCTGTTCAATGAGGTGATCGCGCAACGTCAAAATCTGATTGGTCATCGCGCCCCACGTGGTCACCGTCGCATCAACTTTCGTTCGGTTCGCTTCTTGAATTCTCACACAGACTTTGACGTCTCGCTTTGAGATATCAAGACCAGCGCATCGAGTGTGAACAATATCCATAGTCCTTCCTTCCTTTTTTGGTTCACTGTTTCTGGTGTCCAACTCAGGGAGGGCGAGGTAAAATCAGAAGTCTGGCACTCGTGCTCTACGGCAACAATCCACGGTTCTCGTGGTGCCCTCCACCACCATGCTGTCACACAGGCTCATCGGCACTACAGATATACCGGTGTCTAACCGAGTAGGACATCTCTAATTATTGCAGATTCAACTGCATGGCGCTAGTCTCGACCTCTGTTTGTTGCCCGCCACTCAATCTTCTACTCCCACGGCGAGCCGGAGGTCGGCTCTGAGTTGCTGTCACGAAGATTCGAGAATTTCCTAATCACGGGCGTGTCGTAGACGACGTTGTGAGTGATACGGGGGCAAATCTTCTACTCCCACGGCGAGCCGGAGGCGGGCTCTGAGTTGCTGTCACGAAGATTCGAGAATTTCCTGATCACGGGCGTGTCGTAGACAACGTTGTGAGTGATACGGGGGCCAATCTTCTACTCCCACGGCGAGCCGGAG
>JAKBHQ010000462.1 GCA_021836665.1 Thermoplasmata archaeon | reverse complement strand
AGAGGGATTGATAATCAGATCCGCAACAAAGGTGACCAAGGAGGTCCTCGACTCCACCACCTCTCTCAAAGTAGTTGGAAGGGCCGGGATTGGCCTCGACAACGTTGATGTTCCATACGCCACAAAACGCGGCGTCATGGTGGTAAATGCCCCCCAATCCAACATACTCTCAGCCGCCGAACACACCTTGGCGCTTCTTCTATCTCAAGCGCGAAATATCCCTCAAGCCCACAGCGCCCTAGTGAACGGAAAGTGGGAAAGGTCCAAGTGGGAAGGGGTCGAACTCTACGGCAAAGTCCTCGGAGTAGTCGGACTCGGAAAGATTGGAGCACTCGTCGCACAACGAGCGCTCGCCTTTGGAATGAGATTGGTAGCTTACGACCCCTACGTCTCGCAAGAGAAGG
This sequence comes from Thermoplasmata archaeon, assembly GCA_021836665.1. The sequence goes on along the minus strand of JAKBHQ010000462.1, from coordinate 8,092 downwards.
CAAAAAAGATGGGGGTCGAGTTGATGGGGCTCGAAGAGCTAATAGCCGAGGCTGACTTCGTAACGATCCATCTTCCAAAGAACAAGGAGACCTCAGGACTAATTAACAAGGACCTTCTGGCCAAGGCCAAGCCGTCTTTGCGCATCGTGAACGCCGCTCGTGGCGGAATAATTGACGAAATGGCCCTCGCAGAAGCGATCCAGGATGGGACCATAGCCGGAGCTGCTCTCGATGTATTCTCATCCGAACCAATGACCGAATCTCCCCTATTTGATCTCTCCTCGGTCGTTGTCACGCCCCACCTCGGAGCATCTACGACAGAAGCCCAGGACAAGGCGGGCGTTACCATAGCTGAGCAGCTCCTTCTGGCTTTCGCTGGTGACTTTGTGCCATTTGCCGTCAACGTCGACGCTGCTGAAGCGTCGGAATCTTCGAGACCATTTTTATCAATCGCCGAATCTTTGGGGAGATTCTTGGCTTCGATGTCGGGTGGCCTACCCTCGGTGTTGGAGGTTGAGTATCAGGGCCCAATTGCCGAGGATGATACCCGCCTGCTGACCCTCTCTGCGCTGAAAGGGGTGTTTTCCGAAGCGACCGACGATCCGGTATCCTTCGTCAATGCCCCGCAACTCGCACAAGAGAGGGGCCTTGAGGTCAGAGAGACGACTAGCCCGACATCGAGGGATTTCGTATCTCTAATCACCCTAAGGAGCAAGGAGCATGAAGTAGCTGGGACGATAACCGGGATCAAGGGAGAGCCCCGTATCGTTCGAGTCGACGGACATCCCGTCGAGATTCCGCCCGCGACCTACATGTTGGTCGTTCGGAACGACGACAAGCCAGGCAAGATAGGCGTAGTAGGTACGATCATCGGAGAGGCGGGCATCTCTATCTCGTCGATGGCCGTGAGCCCATCCAGTAACGACGGCTCGGCCCTAATGGTAATTTCGCTAAATGAGGAGATCCCGCAAGAATCCGTCCAGAAGATTGCCGATACCCCAGGAATCCTCTATGCCAAGGCGGTTACCTGTAATCACCAATCTTGAAAGAGATGGTCGATGCCGATCCAGCGCACCGCACGTCTGAACAGCTAGGGTCTTTCCCTACGCGAAGACCGCACAGGCAGCCGAGGAAGTCGCTTAGCGAGGCAACCGGTGCTCGATTGGTGAGAGATCTCCGTGGATCACCACCCAACGAGCAGTGATCTACGCCAACCGACCGAATATATCCAACAATGGCCTGGGCGCGCTTAGCTCGGGCCATTGTTGCTATAGTCGAATCAATGATTAAGTCTTTGGCTTACACCCTTCTACTTACCTAAGCGAGCGCCCTACGACGCTCGCTCGACCTCCTGTGCCCCTGGCCAGGAGGTTTTTTATTGGTGTTTTGAAAAGGTGTAGGTCCTAGACACGTTCCAATTGGAGGATCCGATGGCCGAGAGGCTAGTAATCTTCGATACGACATTGCGAGACGGGGAACAGTCCCCCGGAATCTCACTGGATGTACACGAGAAACTTGAAATCGCCGAACAGCTAGCACGACTCGGTGTCGACTATATCGAAGCCGGCTTTCCAGTCTCCTCCCAGGGAGACTTCGAAGCGGTTCAGGCGATAGCAAGGAGTGTCCATGGCCCGGCAATCGCCGGATTATCAAGAACTCACCTCGCAGACGTGGATCGTTGTTGGGAAGCGGTTAAAGACGCAGATAAGGCTCGCATACACATTTTCATATCCACGAGCCCCAGCCACATGGAACATATGTTGAAAATGGACCAGGCCCAAGTTCTCGAGGAGACCAGATCAGCGGTCTCCCGAGCTCGCCACCATACCGACGACGTAGAGTTTTCACCCCAAGACGCCACGAGGACTCCGCTTGATTTCATGATTGAGGTCCTCCAAGAAGCGGTGGACTCCGGAGCGACAACCCTTAATGTCCCCGATACCGTAGGATATGGCATCCCTTGGGAGTTCGGGGACCTTATCCGATATGTTGCCCAAAACGTCAGGGGCAAATACATCATCTCGACACATTGCCACAACGACCTCGGACTTGCGGCGGCAAATAGCCTCGCCGGGATTCAAGCTGGCGCCCGCCAAGTTGAAGTGTGCGTCAATGGGTTGGGCGAAAGGGCTGGAAATGCGTCGTTAGAAGAGGTCGTAATGGCAACGAAGATCAGAGCTGACCTTTTTGCCAATTTCACGACCAACATCAACACCGAAGAGATAAATCGGACATCTCGGCTCGTCTCCCGATTGACCGGTTATCCCATCCAATACAATAAGGCGGTCGTGGGACGTAACGCCTTCGCCCACGAATCCGGAATTCACCAGCATGGCGTACTCTCAGATAGATCGACCTATGAGATCATCGACGCAGCGAGCGTCGGCCAGAAGGGTTCGCAAATAGTTCTTGGTAAGCACTCCGGACGTCACGCCTTCGCCGACACTTTGAAGAACCTCGGTCTCGATGTCTCCGGTGAGGCACTAAATGCAGCATTTAATCGCTTCAAAGAGCTAGCAGATCGAAAGGTCGAGATAACCGACGCCGACCTAGAGGCGATAGTCGCAGAGGAACTCGGCACCGCAAATATAGACTCCTACTTGCTCGACGAACTAGAAGTTCACGGTGGCACGTCCTCTACCCCAACTGCTCGGGTCGTCATCTCTAATAAAGGCGTTAAGCTGGAGTCCGAAGCCGAGGGAGATGGAATGATAGACGCCGCATGCAAAGCGATTGCACAGGCGGTCTCTTCAGACGCGAGGCTCGTTGGGTTCAACGTCTCCTCGGTGACCGGAGGGATCGATGCCTTGGGTGATGTGGTGATACAGCTGGAACAAGATGGCTCCCGAGTTTCCGGGCGCGGGGTATCTACCGACGTGGTCGAGGCTTCAGCGAGGGCGTATCTTTCAGCAATCAATCGACTTGCTCGAGCAAAAGAACGCTCGACCTCGTCGGCGTCGGAAATTACTCCCTAATACTTTCGAATAGCAATTACACCACTTCGCCTTAACCGACGAAGTGGTGTAATTGAACCGGACTTTCATAGTCAAAACCAAATCCCCCCGGAGGAAACCCGCTGATGGAGGCGGAAAATCACCAAAGCTCCGCTCCAAATTAGCAAGGCGGCCAAAGGTCATCAACTTCTGTTCGCCGTCCAGTTTAAACAGCTCCTTTCGGCCTGTGCAAGACCACAAAACCGAGATGAGCCTCCCGCTATTTGCGACCATGATGATCCATAGCCATCTAATTAGACTCCGGGCAACGCCATAAGTGTCATCGCCTTCCGATCGACCCAGCACCGCCAATTTGAGCATTTTATTCGCATCCGAAAGGAGGCATGAACTGCCCGATCTCGCCATCTTGGATCCTCGGGCCAACTCGGATCCTCAAGCCAACGGTCACGGCACCGACCTTGCATACCTCGGCCCAAAGGTTCTAATCCGACCATAGCTAGCGACTGCAAGACCTACTTGCCTCACAGCCTTCCAAAGGGCCACCTTAATGCACCCAAACGTCAGATCGAGACAGCTTCGGCCGACGCGGACCATGCCAAGTTAGAAACACAGAGGATCTTCTCTTCCTACCCAGCAATTTCAAAAAGAAATATCAGATTTGCAAGAAACCTCCAGCTGGAGCGACCCGAAACCGAGTCCAGACCGAAGCGCCCAATAAATAGTGAACTGGACCCTATTAGCTAATCCTTCGACGAAGGCTTCTGGCCCACAAGTTCCGAAATATGGTTAAAGGATCAATAAAGAGCCCGCAGCTTTGTCTCCTCGCTAGATCTTGCCGGTCCTAGATCTTGCCGGTCCTAAAACGTGCCTGCCCTCTGTCCGACAGTTGATTAGCGCCTGCCTCAGCCGCCGCACCTGAAGGCGAGGCCTTGTTCACACACCTCAATAAGGGACTTAAATGCCAAAGGCCCGCAATGGGCCTTTGGCACGGTATCCGGGGGAACTTTAAGAAGGTTGGGCCGACTGAAGATCCAGCCGACCCAACCAATTAATCATTGGGTTCTTGGCTTAGAACTAGTAGGTAGATGCCACCTGAGCTGCGGTTACCGTATCGATAGTGTGCATATTGCCGCTCGTATCGAACTGGACTACCGTAAAGTCAGAGAAGACATTGTGGTACTTGTTGAAGTTCTCATTACCAGATGCTCCCTGGTAGTTGATAGCCTTCCCAGCATTCAGGTCCTTGACGCCTTGCGCGTATGTATAGACGTCGGTGCCGGGCCCGTTTGCCACCTTCTTGATATATGGCCGCCAAACCACTGGGTTTGTGGAATGGGCTGCGGTCATTGCCAAAGCAGCTATTACAACTCCGTCGTACATAGCTGGCGACGCAGGTAATGGCTTGTTGGTATGCCAAACGGCTTGGTAAGCCTTAAGGAAAGCAGCTTGGGACTGCGGGTACGCCGCAGGAGCGCCCATACCAACCATCCACTTTGCCGCATCCGACAGACCGAAGGCCTGAGCTAGCTGCAGCGAGGCACCAGTATCTCCAGTGATGAACTTAACGTTCATGTGTCCCAGCTGGCGAACATTTGCAAACTCTGTAGCCGCAGTCTGGGGATCAGCATGGAAAAATACACATTGGGGATTTTGGGCAAACGCCTTGGTAACCTCGGTCAAATATGAAGACTGACCAGCTGTTATCTGCTCGTTGGCGAGGATAGTCCCACCAAGTGCTTTGAACGCCCTGACAACCGCCGGGACTTCAGCCTGAGCATTTGCGTCCGCGGTGTACATCAATGATGCCCGGGTGCAGTGGTCTTGCTTTACCGCATAGTAAGCCTCAGCCGCTAGCAGCGCCGAGTCCGAGGGGAAAACCCTGTAGACGTAAGGGTACTGCATGTTGTCTAGCTGGGTTGTACCACCCTCCATCATGTCCACAATCTTGGCGTTCTGGAAGTCATTTATAACTCCCATTATCTCCAATGACGATGGTCCCATGACAAATGACGGCTTCTGCAGCTGCAACGTGTGCCAAGCCGTTACAGCATCAACTGGGTCACCGGCGGTATCTTCAAGAACCGGCACCAATTTGGCACCCATGACGCCACCCGCCGCGTTAACGGCTTGAATACCAGCTTTGACTCCGTGGTCGAACCACTGCCCGACGAATGCTTCCGCACCCGACATCGGCAGGAGTTCTCCTACCGTTATAGTTTTTGGCACCGCTGTGGTCGTTGACCCAGATGATGAAGAACTAGACGATCCCCCACAAGCTGCCAACACCATAGAGAGAGCCCCGACCGCACCTAGCCAACGGCTAAATGACTTGAATCGCCCCAAAATAGGTCCTCCTAATCTTTCTACACTTACCGTCCCTGGAACTAGACTTCGAAAATAGCGCCTCCAGGCTCGCCATTTCCTTCTCCCCCCCTGCGCATTCCGACCGGAACGAAATGACACGCTCACTTATGTTGGAGCATGCCCTCTTCTTCGTTCGCAGCCTGAACTGCCCCCAGGAAGATCTCTCCGAGCTCAAGCTCGGCTATTGCCGCTGCTGGACCGTCGACCCTATTACGCCCGGCTACAAGGACATAAACCCAATCGGACGAGCTAATCGCCCTGTCGACGTTCTGCTCAACGACCACAACCGACGTACCAGACTCGGCTATCCTTTTGACCTGTTGCCAAACGACATCGACGTAGATCGGTGAAAGGCCAGCGGTCGGTTCATCGAGAAGAATTACCTTGGGCTCGGCCATAAGTGCCCTAGCCATGCCCAGCATGTTTCGCTGACCTCCAGAGAGGTCACCACCCTTTTTATTACGGGCAACATGAAGATCCGGAAAGATTTCAAGAACTTCCGAAATCCTCCTCTTCAAGTCAGACTTCTTCATCATTCCGCCGAGTTCGAGGTTCTCTTCAACCGACATAGTTGCAAAAACATTCTGAACCTGCGGGACGTATGCCAGGCCGGACCGGGCCAGCAGATAGGACGACCGGCCAGTAACGTCGGTCTCGTCGAGTCGGATATTTCCCGATTCAATACGGACCATAGAAAAGATCGCCTTCAGCAGGGTCGACTTACCTGCGCCGTTGGGACCCACGATCCCTACTACCTGTCCGACCTTCGCCTGGAGATTGACATCCCATACGATCGGATTCTTGCCGTAACCCGCTGTGAGGCGATCAACTACCAACACGCTCACGAACGTCACCCCCTAAATACGCTTCAACAACGGCCTTGTTCTTCCTCAGCTCTGCCATCGTTCCAACGGCCAAGGTCGTCCCGAGAGCCACCACTATGACTTTCGAGCAGATCTTTTCGACTATCTCCAAGTTGTGCTCCACGAGCACAAAAGTCGTCCCCAGGTCTTTATTCAACTCGACGATATGTTCTCCGAGCTTCTCAATGAGGGCTGGATTGACCCCGGCCATCGGCTCGTCGAGGAGAAGGACTTTGGGGTCGGCCATGACGGCCCTCGACAACTCTAAGAGCCGCTTCTGTCCGCCAGAGAGGTTACGAGCGTATTCGTTCCGCAGTGGATAGAGTCCAAAAGTTACCAGGGTGTGGAGCGCACGCTCCACAAGCTCACGATCCCTCTTCTTGCCCACCGAGGGTCTAAAGCAGACGTTGAATAACTTCTCGCCTTGGTTAGACGCTGAAACGATCAGATTCTCCATTACCGTCATATCTGGGTACTCTCTGGAGATTTGGAAGGTCCTAATCAATCCCCGAGCACCGATCTCATGGGGCTCGAGACCCCCAATCTCCTGCCCGTCTAGCCGAATATGGCCAGAATCTGGACTTAGCGCCCCTGAAATCAGGTTGACCATCGTCGACTTGCCAGCACCATTCGGACCAATCAATCCGGTAATCGTGCCCTTTTCCACCGAGAAACTAGCTCCGTCGACCGCAGCGACACCACCAAAACTCTTCTTTAGCGAATCGACCTCTAGGGCCACTTTCACCACAGGGGATGGGTCTTTCGAAATCATCGTCATTACTGCTCTCCAACCTTGGAAAGACCACCGGCTAGGTGCTCCTCTATTGCCTTGGAACTATCGCCCAGCGGTACTTCTAGGAATGTATTCTTCTTCTCCGGGAACATCCCCTGTGGCCTGAAGTAGACCGAGAGGATTACGGCAAGTCCGATCAGCACATACCGTATGTCCGGAATTAGGTTTGGATGTGCCGGTATTTGCGGCAGGTACCTAGTCGCCTCGTTGAACACGACAGCGACCAAGAAGGATCCCACAATTGCCCCGAAGTTATTTCCACGGCCACCGACTAACAGGGCCGCCCAGACTACAAAGGTTTCACCCGTCGTCCAGCCAGCTGGAGAAAGGGCCGTTATGTAGGCGATGGTCAAGACCCCGCCAATTCCGACGTACATCGACCCAATTACCATCGCCGTCATCCTCACCTTGAAGGTGTTTTTGCCGAATGCCTCTACGACGTCCTGATCGTCACGTACCGCTCGCATGACTCGACCTAAGGGTGACTTATAGATTCGATTGGCGAACAACCAGAGTAGGACGAATAGAACACCGGTCATGATGGTAAAGAAGATCGAATAGCCAAGGGGTGTCCAGGTCCGAAAACCAGCGAAGGGCTGCGGAACGTTGAACAGGCCCTGCCACCCATCGAAGATCGAAGTCCCATTGCCGATCAGCCCGTAGAGCAGGGTCCCTGTCGCCAGGGTAACGATAGCAAGGTAGTCGCTCCTGAGCCTCTTGAGAGCTATCTGACCGATGAGGTAGCCGAGTAGCCCAGCGGCCAGGACACCCCCAAGGGCCGCAATTGGCCAGGGGAGATTGAGCCCGAGTATGTAGTAGATTCCACTTCCTGCGGCCGCCTTTGGCATTGCCAAGACACCTGCCACGTAACCACCGATAGCCATAAAGGTGATCACCGTGAAGTTCAAGATTCCCGTGTAACCAAACTGTATATTAAGGCCCAGGGTAAAGATATTGTAGGTAAAGAAGAAGACCAGTATGGTCGTCACGTAGCCGAGTATTATATCCAATTTTCACTTCCCCCAAGGTATTCAAAGGTTCCAAAGCTTCCAGTCATGTCGGCCCCCTTACGCCTTGCCCTGGGAAGCGATGATCCCCTGAGGCCTTACAAGCAGCAT
>JAKBHQ010000076.1 GCA_021836665.1 Thermoplasmata archaeon | reverse complement strand
TCGTCGGAATTGAAAAACTCGTTCCGACGATGGAAGACCTAGAAGTTTTCTTGACCCTACTCCCCCGTTCTTCGACGGGCGAAAGAATGAACCCCTACACCACCATCTGGACCGGGAGACCGCCCGCACAACTGGAACCTGAAAAAGAAACACCCCTCAATAAGAAGTCATATCATATAATCCTTCTGGACAACGGAAGGACACGGGTGCTATCCGATGAAATTGGCAAGCAGGCACTCTCCTGTATTCGATGTTCGGCCTGCCTAAACGTATGTCCAGTGTATGAACGGGTCGGCGGCCACTCCTATGAATCGGTCTACCCTGGACCCATTGGAGCCATCCTCACGCCTCAGCTCGTCGGTGACCCTTTAGCCGGTGAACTAGCTTTTGCTTCGACTCTTTGTGGTGCATGCTACGAGGTATGTCCAGTAAAGATAAATATCCCAGAGATCCTAATTCACCTAAGGTCGATCCACTCCGACCACAAACGCGATACCGTCTTGGGAAATATTGAACGGGGTTCGTTTGGAGTAGTAGGAGTAGTCATGGGAAACACGAATTTATTCAACATCGCTACAGCCTCGGTTAGTCGAATTCTCAAATACGGAGGACCCGTGCTAAACAGAGTTGGTAAATATTTGCCGCCAATAAATGGGTGGATCGAATCTCGAACTTTGCCAGCTGCACCGAAAGACACACTGCGGGATGCTTACCGGAAAGGAACGTTAGATGCCCTCCTCAAAAAGTGAAATCTTGCAGAGGATTCGTCAGGCAAACACCTCACAAACAAACGGAGTACGAACCCAGTCGACTCTTATTCGAACTGCCCCCCTTCGTAAGGATGGTTCGGGTTTAAGCCGCGACGACCTTGTAAAGCTATTCATCGAACGAGTTGAAGACTATCGCTCCACAATGGTGGAGATTGAAAAGGATGCCTTGGCCTCAAGTTTCGAAAGTGTCCTTTCGAGAATTGACGCACCTCGAGGATACGATACGATATGCGTGTCAACTCCATTGATGAGCCTATTCAGCAAAAAAGTCGCCGGATTTCAGCTTGCCCACCCAGACCAGTTGACACTGAACGACTACAACACGAAGGTCTTGGGCACACTTACGGGTTGTGCGATCGGCCTAGCTACCTCGGGAACGATTATTTTTAATTCATCCGACGATGAGGCACCACCGATCTCGACGTTAGTTCCAGATCATCTCTTCGTAGTCATAAACGAAAGCCAAATAGCGCAGGACATCGTGGGTGCGATAACAGCACACGATATTGGACGGCCAATGACAATGGTTTCTGGACCTTCCGCCACTTCAGACATCGAATTGGCCCGCGTTGAAGGGGTTCACGGACCAAGGAACCTAACTGTCTTTGTTCTTCGCCAATAGGAGAATCAGGTACGGGGATGTTCAAACCGAAAATTGCGACCGCTATATCGAGCACGCAATCCCGCCTCTCCCCCCAGGTGTGCTTGCCTCGATCGTAAAGCACCTTTCAATAGCCGTACTCCCTCCCCGCTAAGCGTTACCCGCAGGTCGTTGACTCGATGAACTCTGAAAGACGGATAGGGCGATCCGAACAAATACCAAGTCTCTCTGGATTTACCAGTTCTTCAGCGACAGCTATATTCCGCCTCTCAAACAAAACATGCTGCTCGGCGACTATGGCCGTTTGAACGCACCCCAGCCACCCGACTTCGCCCTGTTATTTGGTTCCATCTACTACAGACTTGGCGATTCTAAATGCCGTGTTCGCGGCCGGGACACCTGCATAAGCCGCAACGTGCAGTAGTACCTCGGAAATCTCCGATTCACTTAGTCCGTTATTCAAGGCTCCCTTGATGTGAAGTTCTAGCTCGTCATGCCGACCAAGGGCCGCAAGTATGGCCACCGTTGCGATAGACCTTGCCTTCAGTTCGAGACCCGGTCTGCTCCAGACGCCTCCCCAAGCAAATTCAGTAATGATCTCCTGCAGTGGGCGCGTAAAATTACTTGCGTTAGCAAGTGAGTTTTCGACAAAAGAATCTCCGAGTACCAACCTCCTCATTTTGGATCCTCGTTGAAATGTCGTGCCTAGTAAGTGATTGAGTATAAGTTCTGAGAATTCCGCCGGCTTTTCCACGTTGACCAGATGGGAACCGTTTGCAATTACTGCAAGGCTCGCTCCGGGAATAGCCTGTTGAATTTCAAGGGCCGTCAAGGGTGTGATGGCCGGGTCTGACGATCCCGCCACCACCAGCGTCTCCGCAGATATTTTCGGGAGCAAGTCCCAAAGATCCATTTCTCCGATTGCACCGCAGCACGCGGCGTAGGCCTCATCACTCACGCTTGCGAGCATCTCTTCAAGAAAATCTGCAAGCTGAGGGGTATCATCTACAAAGCGAGGGGTAAACCAGCGTTGCAAAAGCTGAGTGGTCAGGGCAAGCGTTCCGTTAGTTCGTACGAATTTGGCCCTCTCGTCCCAGGATGCGGAGTTCGCCATTCTCGGAGATGTGCAGCACAACACAAGTTTGTCAATTCTGTCAGGAAATATCGATGCAAGATACATTCCGGTCATTCCACCCAAGGAAAGTCCAACAAAACTGAACCGGGAAATTTCCAGTTCGTCTGCTAGTCGTATCACGTCTTCCGCTAGCTCCCTTATTGAGTTCGGTCCTGGAAGAGTGGAACTACTACCGTGGCCACGTGTATCGTACTGAATTACCTGAAAGTGTTGCTTCAAATGATCCAGCTGGGGACCCCACATCTTCATTGTGGTTCCCAAGGAATTCGAAAGTATTAGTGGTGGCCCGTCGTCGGGACCGACCACTTGGTATCCAAGTCTTTGCATGTCGATGGCTCCTCTTTATTAATCCTTTTCGATCAACTATCCAGATTTTCTTCAGGATAATGAACAACGCCTCGACCTAGGTGAAGGATCCTTGATGAATCCCCAAGATTTTGGGGTACCTGGTCGGCATGAGTTTTGCGCTTTGGGGCAACGGCTGAGACAAATCGCATTAGGAAACCTCACTATTACGGTGCAAGTCACTTTAGAGTAATGCGAGTTCATCGGGCGTCTCCCATCCGAGCAGCCAAACTTTGAGGTCCGCCACAGCGGATGCAGGGGTCAACAATTCATGCGATTCGGGCGGTTGGAACCAAAGCGCAAACTACCTTGCGGCCTGGGGTTGGGCCCCGGCTATGTCCGTACCCGAGATCTACAACAACGGGTGCTATCTAACCGTCGGCGGTGTAACCAACTACTACCCGGCTCAAGAGATCCAGTGGGCAAACATCCCACTGTCGGGTGCAGTGAATGATGGGAGTCAGCAGTTCCCCCAGGCAATAGGTCCCATCATCTTCATGGCTCCGCTATACAGCCCCGGCGGTTGCGAGGCCTCACCGCAGAACTCCTACATCGATCTGTGGAACGCACTCAACAATCGTTCTCAGACAGCTATGACCCCGCCCTTTCTATCTCGGATTTAACAAGAGCCGCAATGGAAAGTGTTTATCTAACAGCATCACTATCTTCGGGCCGATTGTCAGGGTCCCCCATATTTAGAACGTTAGACTTATTTGCTAGAAAGAAGGCGTCTTATGGACCGAATCAACCTTCGAGGTAGGCTCAAGAAACCACCCGTCATCGCCGGACTTGTTGTGTTGTTGGCTGCTACTGGGACATTCGTCGCTTTGTCGGTCGCCTCCTCCGGCGCCACTCCAGCACTTCTGCCAGCGATTCCGCCCAAGAATGTCACCTTCCCTAACGTGACGTCACCACCACCACGCTGTCCAGCCGGTCAGTTGTATAAACCAGCAGGACCGCTATGTATCGACGGTGTAAACATCAAAGCAGCACCTGCGGGATGGCCTAATCAGAAGTTGAATGCGTGGTATCTACCACAGGAAGAAGTGGCCTTCGCTAGGACCCAGCCACCGAGGGAACCCTACGTCCCACCGAATACTCCCGGGTTACTCAAAGAGGCAAATGGGACGTATGCGGTGGTCGTGACTTTCGGACCTAAGGTCAGCAAGATTTTTCCAGACTCCTTGCAGAATGTGCCCGATGGCTTCACGCCTTCCTTTGCTGAGAACAATCAGTGGCAAGGTTGGGTCGGAAATACGCTGGTACTGATTACAGCGGGTAGTGATTTCAAGACGGATCTGGCTGGCGTACAACTCCAGGTGGATGCCGAAACCCAAGTAGTTAGTCCTACCTCTGGCGTCATAGCGCCCGCTCCGCACAACGATACCGAGGTCCTCGTCTCACCTAGCGTCAAAGGAGGTCTCAAAGTAATTTCCTTCGCAGGGGACATCCTCACGCTCCAACTAGTTGGGACCACCACGACCTACCACTTCAACGCTGCGACCTACTCCTTTGTGAGCTAATGGGTTACGGGCCAAAGAGTGAATGACTTCATGCTCGTATTTTCGAACATGAAAAGATGTGTATCAAAACTTCTGGCAGACGAGCTTTCGTCGGCGTTCCTTAGGCTAGGTCTAGCCGTCTGGCATACTTATAGAGCGTTTCTCGACTGATCCCAAGCGATCTAGCGTCCGCTTGTATTAGCCCCCCAAAGAGACACCCCCACTCGCCGTGGATAAGCTTTCGAGGACCCCGCAGATCAACTGAATTGATCAAATACCTTGCTGAGCGCTTCGCAGGCACCGGTCAGATGCTCACTAAGCAATGCTTTCGCAGTCTCCCCATCCCCATTTTCGAGAGCTTTGAGAACTGCCCCATGTTCACCAACTATACGCTCCTGACCGAGTGCGTATCGAGCTTGGACCATTGATAAATGAATCTCTCCTAGAAGTTGCCCATAGAGGGTTGAAAGTCTTGGACTCTCTGCCGCATCTACAAGGCTTCGGTGAAACGCCAGATCTGCGGCAACAAAAGTCGACGGAAGAGCGTCATGATCGATTTCCGCCAACCGAGCGACTGCCTTTGAGGCTCCCTGGGGAATGATTCCCATCTCTGCGAGATAACCAACTACCGACGCTTCGATGTTGATTCTGACGAAGTAAAGATCTTCTACGTCTCCTCGGGTCAATCGCGGCACGAATGCCGGCTTGTTTGCTTCTCGCCTAAGAAGTCCACTGTGTACAAGGGAAACAATGGCTGCCTTTGCTGTCGGCCTTGATACGCCGTAATTTGCGGCTATATCTGTTTCGGTGATCGTCGATCCCGGCGGAAAGGCGCCATCGAGAACTTTTGAACGCAGGTCATCAGTTAATGCATCCGCTATAGATACCGTCCTAAGGACACCACCGAAATTTGAACCGATCTCCAACTTAACCCTCTTTAGACACAGCTAATCGCTACATGCTACAGGCTGGCGTTCATTCGATAGCAAAGTTCCGACCGCCAAGAAATGTAAAGTTGTCTAAGCCTCTAGTCGCCGGTAACAGGAAAATTCAAAAAACGGCGGGTAGTAACTCCGTTGGCGACACACCTTCTTGGCGCACTCCCCAAGACCATCGGTACACAACTACCCCACAAATAATGCTCAGATAACGCCGGTTCACCCATTCGTAAATTGCAATACTGTGACCACACGCCCCTTCGAGCTGGAGTTACGCGACGAGTTCTTTCATTTCGAAGTCCAGGTAACGATCTGTCTCTTCTGTTTTGGCGTCCTGGGACATCTCGGCTGATCAGGCTCCAAAAATTAAGAGCTGCGATCAACAAGGTGCTTTTCGAATAAATAGTGGAAGTCAACACTAGTCACCAGCCTAGGAAGATCTCGATCGGCGGAAATTATTAATTTGTATACGTGTCATACACGTTTGCATGCTATGTTTGCACCTGTGACTTTCGTCATATACACTCATCGGGTCACCAGATTCTCGGAGACGAAGTTTAAAAAAGGAGGCTCTTAGGTGAGCATTATTGAAAAGGCAGTGGACAACGCGCTGCAGTCCAGTAACTCGCAGGTTGTCAGTAAGCCAATGCACCACGCAGACCCGGGTCCGCTTGGAGTATTAGCGTTTGCAGTCGGCTCACTCATACTCAACTTCATTAACGCTGGCTTGATCGGATCAAAAGGCGTGGCGATTATCATCCCGGTTGGGATCGTACTTTCTGGCCTGATCCAGGTGTTGGTGGCCGGACTCGAATATCCGCGCGGAAACACTTTCACGGTGGCTGTGTTTGGGACATATGGTGGTTTCTGGATAATACTTGGACTCTGGATCGGCTATTACGCCCCTCAGGCAGGCTCCGATGGAGGAAAGGCCCTCGGACTTTTTGTGGCCTGCTATGCGTTGATGACCTTCATATTTTTTATTGGGTCACTGAAGATCGAAAAGGTGCTAGCTCTAATTTTCGGGCTTATAACCATCGCCCTTACTTGCTCAGCCATATCTAATTGGACCGGCAATGCTGGTATTGGAAAATTCAGCGGTTGGGTTGGGATCACCTTTGCTCTAGTAGCGTTTTATAAGGCAGCCGCAGATATCTGGCATTCCCAATACCACCGCGAGATACTTCCTTTGGGAAAAGTGGCCAAGTAAAGCTTGTCTCTGGCCTCAAGCGGTCATAAGTTCAAAATTACCAATTTTGCAAAGTAGGGCGGTGACCCCCGCACTCCCTGCTAGCAAAAGACTTCGAGGCCAGAACAAAACCGGATACCCTGCGAGATAAGTATTCTCGCAGGGTACCGGCTATTGCGGCTTTCGTTTCACTCATGAGGCTCATCGGTCATCATGGAATCGCATACTTCTTCGACTAAGCATCGACGAAGGTTAAATTACCAGATAGATGGCAACGGCAACTTCGTAGAAGGACCAGGCTAGGTTCAGCGACCTTGGGGAAATGGCTAGCATTAGGTGGCAATGGCTAACCAGTCCAAACGGCGCATCCCCGCCATCGCCACTAATCCGAACTCCAGAAAAGATAGACCAGTTGTACGAAAATTAGGATCCGTCTCAACCAGTTCAACCAAGAGTCCTCTCAACCTCTGGCGATTATTAGTCGGTCGACCACTTCGAACATCTGAATCGGCAAAGGAACGGATCAATCCGATTGAGGGCCTCTCAGCACTTTCGCTCGATGCCTTGACATCGGTGGCCTATGGTCCAGAAGCTCTACTGACTGTCCTGGCGGTAGGCGGGGCGACTGCGTTAAACGCTATGGTGCCGATCACTATTGTCATCGTTATTCTGCTTGCAATTTTGGTAACCTCCTACCGCCAGGTTATCGAGGCATACCCAACTGGTGGAGGGGCGTACGCTGTTTCGAAAGCCAACCTGGGCAGAAATGTTAGTCTGCTTGCAGCGGCCTCGTTAGTAGTCGACTACACGCTCACGGTGGCCGTTTCGATCGCTGCGGGAGTGAGCGCTCTTACGTCGGCATTTCCAGCACTGGCGCCTCAAGCCGTTCCCCTGTGTCTGGTCGTGCTTGCAGTACTTACACTAATGAATCTGAGGGGACTTGGAGAGACAGCTAGAGTATTTTTGCTGCCGACGGCGCTATTTATCTTCGGTATTTATCTCGTCATTGTGCTGGGACTTTTCCATCCTCTGGCGCTTTCGGCCAGGAACTCGACATTTCATATCCCATCGAAGGCCTCACAGACCCTCGGGATTCTTTTGATCCTGAAAGCATTTTCTGCCGGGTGCAGTGCTCTGACCGGTGTCGAAGCGATAGCAAACGGTGTGCCGCTGTATAAGGAACCGCGAGTAACGAGAGCTAAAAAAACCGAGATGCTCCTTGGTCTGATATTGGGTAGCATGCTGATCGGTCTAGCTTCGCTCGCAAGTCGCTTTCACATATTCCCTAATGCTCACCAAACAGTGTTGAGCCAAATCATGGTCATAGCGCTTGGTCACAATTTCGCATTCATATCATTGTCGATCGTTGTTACATTGGTCCTAGCGCTCGCTGCAAATACTTCATTCGGAGGACTTCCTATATTGGCGAGTCTTTTGGCCCAGGATAACTTCTTACCGCATAGATTTGCACTGAGGGGAGACCGCCAAGTCTTCTCTGCAGGTATCTGGACTCTAGCCTTTTTCTCAGCACTGCTTCTTATCGGGGTCAACGGCAACACAAATAACCTCATTCCAATGTTTGCGATTGGCGTCTTCACTGGCTTCACGCTTGCGCAAACAGGGTTAGTGATCCATTGGAAGCAGACCAAACCGAATCGGTGGAAATTCCGAGCGGCGATTAATGCCTTTGGTGCAACGGTAACCGGTATCTCTACCTTGATTTTCCTTTACACGAAGTTCCTAAATGGCGCGTGGATCGTAGTTATCGCGGTTCCGTTGGTCATTCTGCTTTTCTTACGCATCAACAACTACTACCAAAGAGTAGATGCAACCCTGCAAGCAGACGTAATACCATCCAAACCAAAATCTCAAAAGACAACCGTGATAATTCCTATTTCGCAAATCTCAAAACTAACCCAATACGCTATAGGTGAAGCATTATCGCTTGGGCAGGAGGCGATTGCGGTTTACGTACGTATTACCAGTCCAACATCGGATGATTCTAAGAATTCAAAACTCTCCTCA
>JAKBHQ010000031.1 GCA_021836665.1 Thermoplasmata archaeon | reverse complement strand
ACCCGATGCCCTGTTGGCGTTTCTGGAAAACCTTTGATTATTATGCCGAACTTTTCGTCACTTACAGACCTGAGTACTGGTAGTTCTTAGAGTTCTCGGCATAATCCGGTTCTCGGCATAAGCGGATTTATGCCGAATTCGGCATAAATCCGCATAGCGCTCCCATGGGCAGTTCGGGAAGTTCCGAACCATCCAGGAATCGAATGCATAATGGAGAAAGAGATTCGCCAGAAGTGGTGAAATCGCTGATCCCTGTGCGGTTCCTCGATCTCTTGTGATCGTGGTGCCGTCCTCTTTTTCGATCGGGGCTTTCAGCCACCTCTCAATATAGAGAAGGATCCACCGCTGTTGGGTATGTCGTGATACCGCCTTCATCATGAGATCGTGATCGATGCTGTCAAAGAACGAGCGAATGTCTAAATCGATCACCCAGTCATACTTCCAGCATCTTTTCCGGCATGCCTCAACCGCATCAAGAGCAGATCGCTTGGGTCTGTAGCCATAGGAGTCGGAGTGGAATATTGGTTCCACTTTTGGCTCCAAGTACATCTTTACTACAGTTTGAGCGATTCTGTCCGCTACGGTCGGCACTCCTAGAATTCTCGATCCTCCTGCCTTTTTCGGTATTTCGACTCCACGCACTGGCGGCGGGTAATAACACCCTGAAGACATCCGATTCCAGAGTTTGTAGAGATTCTTTTTCAAGTTCTTTTCAAACTCTTTGATCGACTCCCCATCCACACCAGCGGCTCCACCGTTGGCTTTGACTTTCTGATACGCCTCCCAAACAATCGTTTTGGAAATAGCAAATGACTTTGCCCTATTTAGCTTTGGTTCACTCATTGGCTCATCCCACCCATAAGCGGTTGACCACTAAGTAAACCAAGATGACCCGTCCCCTTTGCTCGGCCTGCATTACCAGGCTTCACAGCTACTACAGGACGGTCCGCCCCTGTGCCTCGCATTGGTACTCTGCCCCTTGAGGTATTCGACCCTTGGGGTTCTCCCTCTTGTTGACCGGGAACCCAATCGGTTCTTGTTCCGACCAACGCTATCGAGACGACAGGTTCCCACGTTCTATACCAGGGCCTGATACAGGCTCGCGCCACCTGAATGCCAGACACCACCTGGGCAGTAGACAGGTATCTCCCAGGCTCATCCCGACGTTGTATTGCTACATCGGTTTTGATGTCACCCATAAACTTTCGACACGTCATCAGTGGTTCGCTTTCGCTCGTCTTCCTGAATCACACCTGACGGACTGTTTGTCCGCCTTTTCCGTCACGCTCAATACCCTGGCTCTTTACCAACGCACCTGACGGTGGTTTGCAACCTCCCCCTGCAGGGCGGATGCGGAGGGCCATGACCTCCATCCCTGGTACAGCATCTACTCGTTGGTCTCAATCTTCTACATTGAAACTTCCTTTCGTTCGTGGCGCAACAATACCGTTTACTTAGTGTTACATCTGTGTTATTCTTGGTCTTGGGAGGTAGGTATGCCAAGGCCGGGGTGGAGAAAACAACCAGATGATTCAAGACTGACTGACCACATCTCAATTGGGGTCCTCACTAGGACATTCACCAAGGATCTCGTCGATGGGATCCTGAAGAGTACAAACAGGGTTGAGAGACGAACGAGACTCATGCCCTCAAGGGTCATGATGTACTACGTAATTGCAATGTCGTTGTTCCCTCAGGCTTCCTACGAAGAGGTAATGCGTCACCTGGTAGAGGGCCTTTCCTACCAAGATGGATTTAGGGATTCCTGGCACATTCCAACTAAGGCCGGTATCTACAAGGCACGGGTTCGTCTTGGTTCTGATCCGATGAAGGAGCTATTTTCAAAGATTGCTAAACCCCTTTCACTACCTGGTGATCCTGGAGCTTTTTATCGGGGCCTGCGGCTAGTTGCAATAGATGGAACGACAATAGACGTATTCGATACCCCGGCTAATGCAGAACACTTCTCCAGGCCGGTAACCCCCGTTGGAGAAGCCGCTTACGCCAAGGTCCGCATAGCCGCATTAGCCGAATGTGGTACCCACGCTATCTTCGCCGCAGCGCCGGGGGCATATTCGACTTCAGAACAGGTACTGCTATGTGAGGTCATTCCATCTCTGACCAAAGGAATGATCTGCATAGCTGACCGAGGAATCTTCAGCTATGACCTCTGGAGATCTGCGAGTGAAACGGGATCAGAGCTACTCTGGCGTGCAAAGTCAAACTACCGTTTCGAAGATACGGTCGAACTCGATGACGGCTCTTACTTGGCGAATGTCTATCACTACAAGGATAGAACCAGAAAGAACCCACTACAACTGCGGGTAATCGAGTACCTGATCGACGAGGGGAAAGATCCAGACAACGTCTATCGGCTCTTTTGTACGATCCTGGATCACGAATTAGCACCGGCTTCTGAATTAGCCGTGCTATACAGCCAAAGGTGGGAGATCGAATCTAGCTTTGATGAACTAAAGACCCACCTCAATGAGTCCAGACGGGTACTTAGGTCACAGTCACCAGAACTCGTCTACCAGGAACTATGGGGGATGTTAGCCCTCCACTACGCAATTAGAGCCCTGATGTACGAAACAGCGCATTCCAATGGAAGAGATCCAGATCGATTATCATTTATCGGTTCCCTCCGGGCCGTCCGTCGTACAACGACAGCTGGTCCGGGTTTTTCCCCCTCAAGCCCTAGCTAATTCTCTAAGGGCCGCCATCGCTGAGATTATGGCTCAGATACTTCCCCCTCGGCGTCTACGTTCAAACCCACGGGCCGTTCGTAAACGGATGAGTGGCTATCCAACAAAGCGCAAAGAGCACTGGATACAACCCACCAGACCTCTTAGTGACAGCATATTCATCATATCTGCTTCACCCTAAGTAAACGGTATTGGATTAAAAGGGCTCATTGGCGCATTTTAGAATGTTATGTGAATAATCCAATCCGTGGCTTGATCCAGGTCAACGGCGATCTCGGGGTGAAGCCCCATGACTCCATGACGTCGTACCCAGCGCGCAGGGTGGCGTTGGTGACCCATAACCAGCAATGAGAATTCGCAGCAGCCAAGTCAGCCACGGGCATAGCTTGAATCTTGTCCAATGCCATGAGTTTGTAGTGTGAGCCTGCACCGAGTGCACCTTTTTGTTGGATGTCCCACGGCGGATCAGCCAAGATAGTTTTAAACTGCGGACGCAAGTGCGGCCCGCTCTTTGAGAATAAGTCTTGTGTTACCATTAAGTAGCTCCTTTCTGCTCGAGTTTTCGATTGCCGTCGAAAGCGCAAGAATTTGATTAGGTTGATGTTGAAGTCCACCGAGAATTGCGAGGAGCATCCTCGGGGTGATTACAGCTAAAATCATCCGGGGGCATTTTGCAATAGCCGAGGGTAACGACGCGACAACCGATACGTCGGGCGATGCGACAGCTAATACCTCTTGTAATTTATGGGATTTATGGTCTCGTAATGTTCACGAATAATGACGTTGTGGAATGGACAACATTCTTCCAACTACCAACGATTCATGCGATTTCGTCGCCAGAGCAGGCTTGCGATGAAACCCAGGACGACGAGCCCTCCGACCACCGCGACGATGCTGATTAACGCTGTCGCAATCGACTCGATAAGCCTTACCGCTACGTAGATCGCTACCGCTGCCGCAAGCAGCGTGAAACAGATACCGATGAACCGGTCTAACATTCTCGACTACTCCCCATAGCAGGGCCAGGAGCGCAAGGGGTCGAGAAAGATTCCCGCGAGGCGCTCGCCCAGCTTGTGGAGGTGGCTTGCTGCAGTAGAGCTCGCGACTCCGCTTCCCATAAGGGAGATAGTGCTGATCGTTTCGTTCATCATGTTGACCACGATGCGCATGCCGACATCATCTTCCTTTGCCGTCGCTGACCAATCAATCCAACAGCAACTGCTGCTTACTACCGCCCTCACGTGAGACCACTCGCCCTACGTGCAGCTTCGCGCATAGCAGACAACGCCTGTACGGTGAGCTGCTCAAGACGAGTGTCAACGGCCAGACGCTCGGCGAAGACGTCGAAGGTGCGACGATACTGGCGCCAAGCCAAGAGCGCCCAGACACCGGCGCCCGAGAGCGCTAGTGCTACGAGTGCGATGCCCAGCGCTATCAACGCAGTCACCTGATTCGGCGCAGATCGCGCCGAAGATCGGACAATAACTCTGCGCAGCCGAGCATGTGGTCGTCAGCGATGAAGGCGAGACGTTCGGCAGCTTCGGGTGCCACCGCTTCGAGGTGGTGTTGTGCCTGAGCGACCCTGGCGATCTGCTGCATAGCGTTGCCAGTAGCCATCGTCAAGTTCTCAACCTTCGCAAGTGTAACGTCAGTTGCATTATCGACCTGGCTTGTTCGAATCTGCGTTCCAAGACGGCCCCGTGAGATCTCCCGGCCGAATCGACGAACATCTCGGGCGAGCGCACCTCCTTCGTTGTATGCGGTGATCTCGCTCATATGATCCTCGCCTTATAGCTGTTAGTCTTCATCTTGTCCTTGCTCCTTTCTCTCATTAATTCGGGTTGGTTGTGATGACACCGTGAGTGGTCCGTTGCAGCGGGCCATCCACACCCCTCATCGCTGGTATTCGGCCATATTGCTAAACCGAATATCCTTGAGGTTAGAGCAGACTTTGCATTGGAGACATGCACCCGGACAGAGTTGGAGTGGGAATTGGAGTCGCAGTCGAAGTCGGTACCGTCACCACATCGTTGGTCTCCACCATCAGCGTGGGATCCTAAGCAGGCTTACAATGTTCTACAAGACCTTGTCTACCTACACAAAGACGCTGGCTTCACTCCGGCACGCATCGCCAGAGCGTTCCTCACTCGTCAACTTCTTGGTGGTGACAACGAGTCGTATGAGGTGATGCGGGAACGATTCATATCGGCCATTCAGTCACTACGCGATCCTCAGCCAGAGATCCTGCTTGATGTATTTGGGCTCACTCTCGAAACCGAAAAGATGAAGTACCTCAAGGATCGGCGCCAGTACTACGGTGATAAGCATGGCATCAAGATGGAGGCTGTTGCAGATCGTGAGGAAGCGGCGATGGATAACCTGCGCAAACAACTCGTCACAGGTTGGTATCCCAAGTCCCCAACCGGTTTTGTGGTGCCGCAGTCACATAATGGCTTCGTGGAGGAGGCCGTACACATTCTAACAATTGTCCGCGATCGCGTTTTGATAGAAAACAGAGAACGGCACCAGCTCATTGCTGCTTTCGATGAGGCCGACTATATTACGATCAGCAGTTCTTACCCTTCGCAACCGATACCCGAGGGCGACTTTACGGTCACAACTGAGCGTATTGGAGCGAGTTTCACTCATCGCTTCCGATATAAAGAGCCGATGCGGCGAGGTGAGACCTACGACTTGAAATTTCGGGTCCTAATCGACCCAGAGCTTAATCCACCTGACGGTCTCCTTGAGCAGACTCAAGCTTTTCACGAACCTACTCGGTTTGTCTCCTTAGGAGCGGTCTTCATTGGCGATCGGCCAAACAAGATCTGGGGTTACAGCGGGCTTTCGTTCTTTGAACGACCAGGAACTCCTCAGGTCGGTCAGATACTTGAATTTGACGATGAGCAATTCGTTGAAGTCCAGTATTACGACCTATATGGCGGCCTCTGGAGTGGCATAGCCTGGGAGTGGTGAGTTCTGTTACGAATCAACTTCCAATCAAAGTTCCATCACGGCAGTTCTTGAATATAGAGGCCAAGTATTAGTCGGCTATATCGAGTCTGTGCTGACCTTTCGAAATTCTCCCATGTTGCGTATGGTGACGATCGAGCTCATGGCGTTGCAATCAGATTCCTCGATCTTGCAT
Source organism: Thermoplasmata archaeon (assembly GCA_021836665.1). The sequence continues at coordinate 2,682 of JAKBHQ010000031.1, read as the reverse complement.
GGCATGTTATAATGAGGAAGATTATGCAGGCTATAAGGCAGTTGAGGACTTTGCAAGAGGAACGTCGCTGATGGCGGGCCAGTCGCGCAAGACGTCCACAAAGTTAGCCAAGTCGCTCGAACAGCGCCTGTGGGACACGGCCGATGCGCTTAGAGGCAACCAGGAACCGAGTGAGTACAAACACATCGTTCTCGGATTGGTCTTCCTTAAGTACATCTCCGATCGGTTCGAGGTTCGTCACCAGGCGATCGAAGCAAGTCTGAGTGACCGCAACTCCAGTGATTTCATTCCGAACGTCGATCGGCGCGCTCGTCTCATTGAGGATCGTGACGAGTACACCAGTCACAACGTTTTCTGGGTTCCGGCGAACGCTCGCTGGCAGCACATTCAGGACCGAGCCAAGCTCCCAACTATTGGTCAAGACATTGATGCGGCGATGGATCTCATTGAGAAGGAGAATCCGTCGATCCGAGGTGTTCTGCCCCGCAACTACGGCCGAGAAGGACTCGATAAGGGACGTCTCGGTCAACTCGTCGACCTCATCGGATCCATTGGCTTTACTGAGTCAGACGACCACGGCTCCGACGATGTATTGGGTCGAGTGTATGAATACTTCCTCGGCCAGTTCGCTGGTAAGGAGACCGGTAAGGATGCCGGAGCCTTCTACACCCCGAGGTCCATCGTTAAGACATTGGTCGAGATGTTGGAGCCATTCCATGGCCGTGTCTATGACCCGGCCTGCGGCTCAGGCGGCATGTTCGTCCAGTCTGCCGAGTTCGTCAAAGCTCACGGCGGCAAGCGCACCGACATCTCCATTTACGGTCAGGAATACACCGACACCACCTGGAAGCTGGCCAAGATGAACCTCGCCCTGCGCGGCATCGAAGCCGACCTGGGCGACCACTCTGATGATTCGTTCGCCAATGATCTGCACCCTGACCTGCGCGCTGACTTCGTGCTCGCCAATCCGCCCTTCAACGTGAGCAACTGGTGGGATGCCAAGCTCGCCGACGATCCCCGCTGGAAGTTCGGGGTGCCCCCAGAAGGAAATGCCAACTTTGCTTGGGCCCAGCATTTCATTTATCACCTGTCACCTCGAGGGACCGCCGGGTTCGTTTTAGCGAATGGTTCGCTCTCTAGCAAGACGAGTGGCGAAGGCGAGATTCGGCGAAAGCTGGTAGAGGCCGACCTCATCGATTGTATTGTCGCTATGCCCGACAAGCTGTTCTTCAATACCGGGATTCCGGTGAGCCTGTGGTTCGTGAGCAAGGATCGCCATGGCAACGGCCACAGGGTACGCAAGGGCGAGGTCCTCTTTATCGATGCCCGAAAGCTCGGCAAGATGGAAACCAGGCGCCTGCGCGTCCTTAGCGACGAAGACGTCGCCAAGATCGCCGATACCTACCATAGCTGGCGTAACCATGATGGTGGATACGAGGATGTGCCAGGATTTGCCAAAGCCGCGAGCCTTGACGAGATTGCAGGGCATGACTTTGTGCTCACGCCGGGACGTTATGTCGGAAGCGAAGAGACGGATCTGGACGACGAACCAATCGTAGAGAAGATTGGGCGGCTCAAGAAGGAGTTGTTCGCGGAGTTCGAACGAGGGCGAGAGTTAGAAGGTGAGGTCAGGCGAAGGCTAGGAGCATTTGATGACTAGTATCTTGACTCCGCTGGAACTGTATTATCCCGAGTTCGATTCTGGCTGGTTGCGATATTCGCTATACGACTTGGCAACATGGATCAACGGCATGGCGTTCAAGGACATTGACTTCGCGGACTTTGGGACGCCAGTGATCAAGATTGCCGAGATCAAGAATGGAGTCTCCGGGCAGACCAAGTTCACTCAGGAGGAGTACGATCAGAAGTATTTCCTTCGTGACGGCGACATGTTGTTTTGCTGGTCTGGGCAGCCTGAGACTTCTATCGACACGTATTGGTGGCGCGGTGGCGACGGCTGGCTCAACCAGCACATTTTCAAGGTACTTCCAAATCAAGGGCTTGTTGATCGCAGCTTCCTATACCAGCTCCTGCGATATGTGCGACCAACCTTCGTGCGAATTGCTCGAAATAAGCAGACGACCGGTCTCGGCCATGTTACCAAGGCAGATCTACAGCGACTTGTAGTGGCCCTCCCTTCGCTTGACGAGCAGCGAGCGATCGCTGCGACACTGGGTGCGTTGGATGACAAGATTGAGTCGAATCGGCGAACGCGCGACCGTATTTGGAGACTCCTGGAAGCGCAATATATTTCACTAGCTCGAGACTCTCTGGAGCGGCCTTTGGGTGAGGTGCTTCATTTGGTGTACGGTAAGGCGTTACCGGCAACCCGTCGAATGGGTGGCAACGTGCCAGTTTTTGGCAGCAATGGGATTACGGGTTGGCACAACGCTGCGATTACTGGCGGACCGGCCGTAATAGTTGGAAGGAAGGGGTCTATAGGCGAAGTTCATTGGTCTGATGTGCCGGTATTTCCGATTGACACCACATTCTACGTGCAGCCTTTGAACAGGTACCCGCTGCTTGCTTGTTTTTTCGCTCTTCGCGGCGCTGGCCTGCAGTCGATGAACTCTGATTCCGCTATCCCCGGTCTCAATCGAGATAGGGCACTATTGGCAGCGGTGCGGCTTGCTCCCAACTCAGCAGCCACGGAATGGGCTGAAAGTTCTCAGCCGCTGTTGG
>JAKBHQ010000170.1 GCA_021836665.1 Thermoplasmata archaeon | reverse complement strand
AGCTATGGGCGGTATCTACTAGTCCGGTGATCCTCAGCCTATAACTCGAAGGATCGACGAGTGGATACCCCCCGGTGACGGTGTAGTACCTGAACCCACCACCGGGGAGAAAGGAGGTCAGGGACCCCCCACCAATAAGGGACGTGCTATTTCTGATTAGGTTCTCAACCGGCGCCCCGACAAAAAGGGACGACACGGCTACCCCCAACCCGATTAGCACAGATCGCCTGGCTAAGTTGGACCCCTCCGAAGCGTCTGTGGAGAATTCAGGTGGGTCACTTTTAAAGTCGCCGCCAACACCCATACCGTCAGCAACTACTTTTACGAAGAATTATTTCTAATTCTTATCATTAGTTCAGTCGCATACGGAGTCAGTTAATCTTTAGCTCACTCCTATAGCGGCGCGCCGGTCCCATATCTATGATTCGCTGTGCTAATTCAAGAAATTCCTCGGTACCCTTTCCGGACGCCTCGGGTACTCCCGAATCACCACCCTCCCTGAGGGTCACCGACAACGGGATCTTGCCGACCAGCGGTACCGAGAGGCTCTCGGCGAGGGCTTTGCCGCCCCCGGAACCGAAGATCTCGTACTTCTTGCCGTCATCGCCGACAAAGTAGCTCATATTCTCGATAACCCCTCTAACTGGCAGCTTAAGTTTGCGAGCCGCGAGGGCACTCCTCTGTGCTACACGCTCGGCTGCAAGCTGGGGAGTAGTAACCACGAAGACTTCTGACTTAGGGAGGTACTCACCCAAGGAGAGGGCGACGTCGCCCGTTCCAGGCGGCATGTCGATCAGTAGGTAATCGAGCTTCCCCCAGAAAACGTCGATGATGAACTGCTCGAGGGTCTTGTGTAGCATTGGGCCGCGCCAGATCACCGGGGTATCGTCGGAGACGAAGAATCCAACGGACATGACCTTGACGCCGTGTCCAACGGGCGGCACCATCAGGTTCCCGATCAGCTGTGGCTTACGTTCGATTCCGAGCATCGCCGGGACCGAAAATCCGTAGACGTCTGCGTCCAAGAGTCCGACCTCGTTACCCATCTTCGCGAGGGCAACCGCCAGGTTCACAGTGACTGAAGACTTTCCGACACCCCCTTTGCCAGAGGAAATTCCAATCACCCTCGTCGGAGAGTTACCTGCGCTAAATGGGGGCTTCCTCTCCAGCCTTGCGGCGGCCGCCGCCGTTCCTTCGATGGAGACTAGCGCCTCTGCGATCGCCTCTATGGCACTTTCACTGCCGGGCAGAATCCTCACCTTGATGTCTTTGTAGTAATCCTTCAGGGCATCTACCACCATCCCTTCGAGCTCGTCGGCGTAATCCGGTAGCGGCTTCAGGGTAGCGATTTCGACGTGTGCTTTATTACGTGAGCTGCTCGCCTGGGTGATCATCTTCAAATCGACGATGCTCGCCCTAAAATCTGGTTCCATCACCCCCCTAAGTCGCTCGACTATCTGGGGATCCAACTCGGTTGCCAACTTGATTCTCCTAGCACTTAATTAGCTTGGGCTATAACTTCACACTTCTTTTAGGTAGACTAGTAACGATGTCCCAAAGCCAGATTGAGCGAAGCCATATACACCGGGTACTTGGCAAGAAAGATTCTCAAAGCATCCCCCTCAACCAGGAGAAGGAACTGACGGACGAAGAGTTTTCATCGGCCGTTTCGGCTATCGTCTCCGCCTTCGGTGATCCGACCCGACGTGAGATCTACCTCTACGCCCGGGAGGGTGATGGAGTGAGCGCTTCGGACGTAGCTTTGAAGTTCGAACTCCACCCGAATGTCGCACGGCACCACCTCGACAAGCTCGCGGCGGGAGGATACCTCGACGTCCACATTGACCGAAATTCGCTAGCCGGAGCGGGACGTCCGTCAAAGAGGTACCGCGCCTCGACCAAGGACACCACTATCCAGACGCCGACTAAGGGCCACGAATTGACCGCAATGCTCCTCTCTAGGGCCCTCGAACTTATCCCAAACGAGATGGCTGAGAAGATGGCCGAGGAGGTCGGCGAATCATACGGAAAGATTCTCGCCGGGCAAATGCAGCCGGGCGAGGGTCAGAGGTCACTACAGAGCGCCATGAAGGCGGTTGCCGACGCACTCACCGCCCATGGGTTTTCCGCACACACCTCAAATTCCGATTCCGCATTTGGATTGGTCAATGAACATTGTCCCTTTGGCAACCCAGCCCTCGTACACCCTGTGCTTTGTGCTGTCGATCGGGGGTTGGTAAAAGGTATGCTCGGTTCCCTGTGTGGTACCTCTATCCCCGTGACGATCTCTTCGAGGGCCCGGGGAGACGTGTCCTGTTCGGCGATCGTCTAGTTAGATCAACCGAGAAAGGAGATCTGGGACACTCCGCTCCCCGGTGCGCTCAGTCTCGCCAGTATGGCCAGTCTCGCAAGCACGCTCAGTCTCGCCAGTATGGCCAGTCTCGCAAGCACGCTCAGTCTCCCCAGAACCTCTGCTCGCGCCATGGGTCGCCGTAGTTATGGTAACCGTTGCTCTCCCAGAATCCCGGCTTATCGCTGGTCATAAACTCGATACCCCTAAGCCACTTGGCTGATTTCCAAAAATAGAGGTGTGGGACGAAGAACCTCAGTGGGTAGCCGTGCTCGGGTTCCAAAGGTGCGTTTGCGAACTCGTAGGCCAAAAGGGCGGTCTTCTCCCCGGTAACGTCTTGTATCGGAAGGTTCGCAGTAAAGCCGAATTCACTGTGGCACATTATGTGGGTGACGTCACTTGTCGGTTTGGCGAGCCTGATGATCTCCTCGAAGGAGATCCCCTTCCACTGGGTGTCAAACTTTGACCACTTGGTAACACAGTGGATATCCGTTACAACCGTCGTCTTTTCGAGATCCATGAGCTCGGCGTAGGAGAGGGTAACCTCGGAGTCGACGCTGCCAAAGACCCTGAAGTCCCAGTTGGTCAGGTCTTTATAGATGGGCACATTCCCTGCGTGTAGTACGGGAAATCGGTCGGTAAAATACTGCCCTGGCGGGAGTCGATCCGGGTCAATTCCGCGCTCCGCCAGCTCTTTACGATTTCTATCAAAGAATCCCACCTGGACAAGCCTATCTCGTCGTGGCTTATAGTTAAAGCCGCAAATCTCCCAGCAGCTCTCAGGGAGTCGTGGCCGGCTTAGCGGTGATGGCCGCGGTGGCGGCTTTGTATGCGGCGCTTAGGTCGGTCCTAATCGTCGACGAAGGCGAGTCCGCCAGAAACTCACCGAACTGCTTTTTAGCCTGGGCCGTCTCATGGTAGACGTAAAGGTCTATCATCGCTAAAAAGCCGTGGGCGTCGGGGTAGCGAGGCTGGATCGCTATCGCATCTAGCACGAGTTGCTCACCCTTTTGGACGAGGCTCGGAGATTTGGTCTTGACTCCGGCCTGGAAAAGCAGCCATCCCTGATAGGCGAGCGCCTGTGGCTGGTAGGGGTCCTGGTGAAGTACCAGAGACAGCAACCTCAAAGCCGACACATCCTGCCCAGAGTATGTGTAGTCGATAGCCTGCGTCAGCTCTCGAGACTCTAAAGCACGACTTGCGGCCTGGGACCTACCCTGTTCGAAAGTGTAAAGGCCGAGGCCAACTCCGGCCACACAAAAGGCAGCGCCAAAAATCGCTAGGTACTTCCTCGCCGAGGTGGAAGTCGATCGATGCAATAATGCTAATAATGCTCTGGACATCAAAGACTGACTGGGTCTAGTTTCGGCACCATCAACCGCTACATCGTGATTAGCTGCGCCATAGCTAGCTGGAAGGTGGTTGATTGTCTCGCCGAGGGGGATCATCGATAGGGCAAGGTCTCCAGAAACGCCTTCGATAATGGGAGGCTCGTCGTCGCTTCGAGGGTCATTCGGAGATCCCCTCCCACTTTGCGCCCAGTCCTTTCGCGACAAAATCGGCCGGAGGGAAAAGTACCCCAGAAGGAGGACTAGGCCGAAGGGCAGTATCCAGATGACCAGGTAGGCGCCGGACTTAGGTGGCGTAAAGAGGATAGAGTTCCCGTAGCTCGCGACGAGCTGGTCCTTGATCTGTGCGTCCGAGGCGCCCTGAGCGACCTCATTTTTAATAAAGGTCTTTATCGAAATCGAGCTCGCAGCGCTCGACTCAGCGACGGAGAGGTCGATACATGATGGACACTTAAACTCTCCCTCAAGATGAACGATTCGTCCTGCTGGCGAACTCGGGTTAGCGGAGCTAAAGGTCAGAATGGCAAAGCTGCATAAAATTACAGCGGCTATCCCTCCCCAGATAACCATGAGCGCCCTGCCGGTGGCAAAATGTCTCCTCTGCTTATTCACCTGCCTATTCACTTTGCCGATACTCTCCTGGGCGCTAGTAACCATTTGCCTTTGCCACCTGGACTAGTATCGCTAACTCTTTCGCAGTGACCGGTCCGACGATCTTGGTCAGCACCACACCAGAGGGCGAGACCAGAAATGACTCAGGGGGTGCCGAGACGCCCCACTTGACCGCTATCTGCCCATTGGGGTCCGCTACCGCAGGCCAGTTGGCTCCGTATCGACCGAGGAAGGCGATCGCCGGTCGATCTTCATCTTGAAAATCGACGGCCAGCACCTTGCCAATACCCGACTTTGAAAATCGAACTAGTTGGGGCTCCTCTATCGCACAACTCGCGCACCAGGATGCAAAGAAATTTACCAGTACGAACTCGCCCCGATAGTTGCTGAGCGAAAAGCGCCCACCGGTGACAGTTGGTCCGGAGATAGAGGGGGCGGAATGTTGGACTATCGGGCTCGGCTCGACGGCTGTCGATGCCGGCGTCCTGGTAGCAACGAAAACCGAGAAGGCCAGCAACAGAATTGCTGTAACTGCTCCAAACCACTTAATCCCGGCTCCGCCGGCCCTTCGCTTAGCTATCGACGTGCTCACTTGAGAAGTGACCCAGCACCAGTGTCAGCCCCCGCGGTACCAGAAGCGGCTCGATCTGTTGCTTGACCTTCCTTTTCAGTTCCGTCACCCAATTCATCAGAGGAGCCAGCCTTAGCCCCCCAATGCCGCTTAGTCTGGACCTTTCTGAAACCGAGTATCGAGATAACCCCACCTAAGGCGATCACCGACGCCCCAATCCACAACCAGTCGATCATCGGTTGGATGATGATCCCGACCAGGACTGACCCTCCTGCCTTTGTCGGTGGCTGATCCAGGGTCAGGTAGACGTCTTTGGTCAATCCCGCCGAAACCGCCGGCGAACCAACCGGTTGGGTATAGCTACCAAATTGCGATATCGCTGGCTGCATCAGCTCTCTGCCATTGAGGGTCACCATTGCAACGAGCGAGGTCTCTGCAGGGGTGACTACCGTTTTGGTTCCGAGATAACTGACATTTTGTCCGAAGAAGTTCCTGTTCTGACCGGGATAGAGCTTGATCTCTCCTTTGTGGCCGAATGAGGTCGCACTCGCCAACGCTATCGCAACCATCACGATCCCCAAATGAGACAAGAGCCCGCCATTTTTTCGAGCTAATACCGCTTTAAATGGATTGATCCCATTCCCAAGGGAACGCTTAGCTAATTGCTCGAGAGTGGAGCTTGCGCTGAATGCGGCGAGCACAAATACACCAAAGAGTCCTGGCCGGTCGAGACCCAAAGCGACCGACACCGCACCGACGACACTGGCGACGACACCGGCAAAGGTGAGCTTCTCTAACAATGCACGCCAAGGCAGTCCTCTGTAGCTAACTACCGGTGCTAAAGCCATAAGTACGAGCAGAAGGGCGCCCAACGGAGCTACGTATGAGTTGAAGTATGGGGCTCCAACGGTGATCACCTGTCCGAAGAGCGAACTCGCAAAAAGTGGAAATATCGTGCCCAATAAGACGATTAGGACGATCGCGACGAAAACGACGTTGTTCACCTTGATCAAATTAGTCCTAGAAGCCCAGAGTGGACCCGGCCGCTTTTGTGTCAAAGATGAGAACTTCGACACCCCGAGATAGATAGAGACGAGACAGACCAGGAGGAAAAAGGAGATCAGGACGTCACCTAAGGTAGAAGATGAGAATGCGTGGACGCTCTGCAGCACGCCCGATCGGGTGAAGTAGGTACCGAGTATGGTGAATACAAAGGCCGAGCTTATCGAGGCATAGCTCCACAAGGGACCCGAACCAGCCCTCTTCTCCACAAAGGCCGAATGGAGATACGCCACCAGAAAGAGCCAAGGCATAAGTGCCGCATTTTCGACCGGATCCCAGGCCCAAAAGCCACCCCACCCCAATACCTGGTATGACCACCACGCACCGAGGGTAATACCCAGGGTAAGGGAACTGAAGGAGATGACTGCCCACCTCCTCGCAAGTTCGCGGTAGAAACCGGATCGATCGCCTGCGAGCAGATCGCCTATCCAAAGGGCGAATGGAATCGTAATACTTACAAATCCGAAGTACAAAAGGGGCGGGTGAACGGCGACGAGCGGATAATTCTGCAGCAGCGGATTTGGCCCCAAACCGTCTGGGGGGATCGCCCCTTGCGTCAGGGCAAATGGATTGGCGGGTCCAAACATCATCGCTACGAAGAAGGCCATCGTGACAGAGGTGGCCAATAGCGCCCAATTCGAAGCCGCCTCGAGCTTGCGGAGCCTAGTAAAAAAGACCAGGGCGGCGAGGTTGATACCCAAAATGAGCGCCCAGAGGAGGATGGATCCCTGCAGGGCCGACCACATCCCAGAGATCGAAAAGAGCAGTGGCGTCTCTTTGGAGTTATTTTGTGCCACAAAGGCAATCGAAAAGTCGTGGGTGATCAGCGCCCGCTCGATTGCAAAGGTAGATATCGCTACACCAAGGACCGAAACCAAGGCAAAGGATCGGGCGTGCTTGATTACACCAACCCTCTTCCGCAGGAGCGCAATGAAGAACAGCCCTACCGCCGCCAGCGATGACACCAACGAGATGAGTATGCCAATGCGGCCGATCTCTGCGTTCAACTAGGATCCGCCTCCGGGATTTTTGATCCTATTTGGATGGGCCGCGACGTAGTTTGCGGTGTGCTTGATCATGATCTGGTTAGACCAGAAATAGTTTCCTTGAAAATGTCCGACCAAGACCACCGGAATCGTCGGCTGGAAGAGCTGAGGAGGCGACCCAATCTCCACCACCGGGACTACGGTATTTGCGAAGCGAACCTCGAAATCGACCCCACTTTGGGTATCCTTTATCGACCCAGGAACGACTATTCCCTCTAATCTGAAGGTCTTCGAGCCAAGTTGTGCCTTTTGGGCAACGGCCTGCTGGGCGGTGTAGAAGTACTGGATCGCATTGCTGATTCCTTTGTAGATCACAAAGGCAAATGCCGAAGCTATCAAAAGTAGTACCACTATCGCCTTAGTCGCGGTAACCGGCCTCGAGCGCAAAGACTGAACGGTCTTCCAGTCAACGCACTCTCCAGCGGTCGTCTCGTTCTTGGTGCCTACCTTTGCCAGCTCCGCCAATCCCGCATCTCCGATAGACTCACTCAATTCTCGCTTCGACCCTCGGTCCGCCTGCTGGATGATTCTCGCACCAAAACCACGGCCCTCTTCAGTTTCTTGGATTTATTAGCGAGCTGCAACGAGTACCCACCAAGCACACCGGTGACTACAAGATAACCGGCCTCAACATAACCGTTCATGAAATTGATCCTCCGTCCTTTAGGCCCCCATCTCGGGTCCCAGAAGATGCCTTTGAGTTGACCAATCCGTCAACCTCCCGAAGTCTTTCGGCTATTGCAGCCTCTACCTCGAGGTTGTCAAATTCATCGATATCTGTTTCGATCTGATAGCGCTTAATCGTCATCCAGAGATAGACCAGGGTAAAGCTGATAAAACTTACTAGCATCGTCCAGGCCATCTCGCCGTGTACCTTCGGGCTGAGCGAGGCGTTAAATACCGTGGCGCTCTGGTGCAGGGTCTTCCACCAAACGACGCTCTGGTGGACGATAGGTACGTCAATAAAGGCGACCAATCCGGCCACTGCCGAGCGAACCGCAATCTTGTCCCTTGATGCGGGCACCTTCCTCAAAGCCAAATAGCCCAAATAGAGGAGGAAAAGAAGAGCCGTCGTGGTTAGCCGTGCGTCCCAAGTCCACCAGACATGCCACGTAGGTCTCCCCCAAATCGAACCGGTAATAAGCGTCAGCGCGGTAAAAACTACACCCACCTCGGCGGACGCGGCCGCAAGACGGTCCCACTTCAGGGATCGAGTCCTCTTCCAGAGGTAGAGAATCGACCCCACCGACGTCACGCCATAGGCCAGATAGGCCACCCAGGCAACGGAGGGGTGGATATAAAGGAGCCTCACAAGCTGACCCTGTATCACGTCAGGCGGTGTCACGAATAAGCCTAACCAATAGGTCACCGCAACTCCGAATAACGCCGATACGGCCAGAACCCCGACCCAAAATTTACTGCTCTTCAACCCTCAGTCCTCCAGGACCGATCCGAAGCTCACCATACCTATGGCGAGGTAGATCAAACCAAAAACCACCAATAATCCGAGCCATGGATCTCCGATCCCGACTCGACTTGTTATACCATCTTCCCAC
>JAKBHQ010000385.1 GCA_021836665.1 Thermoplasmata archaeon | reverse complement strand
AGATTCGACCTCCTTGGGCGAAGCATTGGTAAAAAGAGCGAGGTCCGTATATCCGACAACACAGAGCCGTCCTAGCTGATTGAGCTGGGAGTTCTTCGTAGTATTCAGAAGGTCATAGGTAAGTCGAGCTTGAGGACGAAGGGCGTATCCCTCAGAAAGAGATTCGACCCTACGACCCTTCTCGTCCCTTTTTACTCTGAGTAATGTATCGTCGACTTCGATCTCAATCGAACCAAAAAGGTGATCTTTGGGTTTGGTCAGATGATAGAGGTAGTCCGTTACAAGTTGCCTAAAAGACGATTTGCCTGCCTCGTTCGGGCCATAGACTATTACAAGATTCGACGACGATATCTCACGAGAGACGCCTCGTGTCGGCGATTGTATCTCAAACCGGGTTAGTTTAATCCTCCTCAGAGCTCCCTGCTACTTCATCAAATACCATTGCCTTTGCAGATTCGAAGATCTCAGGTGGCGAAAGCTCGCCTGTCAGTTCGGACCTAATCTCAGTTGGAACCATCAAAAGAGCCTTCTGGATTCGGTCTGAAACCAACCGGTCTAGATCTTGGCTCTCCATCTCGCTTGCTACGTCTTCGAGAGCATGGGCTACGGCTGAAGAGAGGTATAGGTTTTTCAGTCCCAGATGGTCCTCTATTGATTCCAAGAATATCCTCCCGTCCTTTTGCCACAATCTACGATTTACAATCGAGGTAATTTCCTTCAGTTCTCCCTCGGTCAAACGTCTCGCTCCCCTGGCTCCAGTCAAGTTCAGCCGCAAGACCATTACGTCGTCAGAGGGCACCTCCTCTTCCAATTTTGAAATGTGCCCTCTTAGCAACTCCTCCTCTTCTTCGAATGCGCCCAATTCATCGTCGCCGTAGAGATCGACGCTGCGCAACTCGAATCTCACCTTTGCCAAGGGGACAAATTCGATTTCACATCGGCCGGAATCCACCTTTACGAGTAGTGCCCCTTTCGGCCCCCTCTCTGAAGGTTTCATCGAGAGTCCTTGGGGATTGCCGGAGTAGTTAATGTAAGTCCGACCTTCGCGCCTAATCATCCGGGTATGGATATGTCCGAGGGCCCAGTACTGGTACCCTTTGGAGAGCAATGAGGCAGTCGTGGTGGGTGATTGCCCCTCGTGGAGCGGGGCGCCATCTAGAGAGCAATGTAGCACCCCAATGTTATAGACACCCGGCTCAGCCTCCGGAAAATTCCGTGAAAGGTCTTCATTTACTCTTTTGGTCGGAAAACTCCTACCGACAAAGACCACCTCCTCTCCTGATGCGCTCTCGAGTCTGAAACTTTGGGGCTGATCCTTAGAAAATACATATACCCCTTCGGGCGGCTCTGTCACTTCGGCGAGGAGATGTCCGACGTGGTCATGGTTTCCAAGTGCCACCAAGACATCGATGCCGGATTCCACCAAGCGCACTAGCTGCTCTCTGATCAGCCTGGCCGTCTTGGGATTGTTCTTCACGCCGTCATACACATCTCCTGCGATAATAAAGAAATCGACCCCTTCGTAAATTGCTCTGTCGCAGAGTGATGAAAAAGCGGCAAAAGTAGCCGATTCGAGAATTTCCCCGAGTCGATTGTCAATTCTCCTCAGTCCGGAAAAAGGCGTCCCCAAATGAAGATCGGAACAGTGAATAAAGCTAAAAGCCAAAAATCTCCCCTTTCGCTAGCCCGAACGACCTATCGGCACAGTAACAAGACCCGTCGATATCCGCTTTGCTCAGGAGCACGTCATAACCCGTACTCAGAGTTTGTCGAGTCATCGATGCCAAACTCCCCTTTGATCAAATGACCCTTGCCAATGAAGCGGGAAGGTTGACGACTGTACAAATTACCCTGGCAGAATTTGTCCTTTGGGCTAGCACAATAGTCCCGGTTCCAAGGCCTTAATTGGTCGATATTCGCGAATTTAACGATCTCTCCCCTCCCCACCCCCGTCGAATCGCAATCATTATTATCTCTTGCACTCGTGGCCCGATTAGAACTTTTGTAGAGACCTACCTCGCTTTCAGCGATTGAATCGATCGCATTCGGCCAGAACTTGCAAACAACGGCAACATGGTCCTTGCATGCCTGAGACCTCCGAATTAGCTCCATCGGGTGATTTTAGGTTGAAGGTGGGACAACCAAGCGAACTGCGAGCCTTGCCGAGGTAGGATCGGGTTTGGGCCTGGAGGCAAAACTAATAGGTGCCATTGACTAGAATCGGTAAATTAAGGGCCAACTACGTGGTAGTTTTTCAGTCAATGAACAATTACGCCGACCAATTTGCCCTGAGTTCTGCCGTGGGCATAAGCGAGATTGCAGCTGCAATCGAATTGGCATCGAGACGGATCACCTTTTTTGAGAACCTAGGCGATACAAACCTGGAGCTTTGGGATACCGCCGATTGGAGATTTCACGCGAGGAGCCTCAGAATCGAAATTCTAAGGTCACCCCGAGCCGAGGTTATCCTTGCCCCAAGTGACGGATATGGACAGGTCGGCAACCTAAAGGATCCCATGTCGTCGGGGCACGAGCACCATGAAAACATTGAGCCGCCGGGATTAGCCCAGCGAATCAAGGACATCACGGGAGACCGGGCCCTCATCAAGTTTGCTGACTTCCGTACCAATGTTGGGAGGATTTGGGTAGTCGATGACTTCGAAAAGCGCTTAGGCCTATTTGAGATAAGGTCGCACTTGGAAGCAAGCTTGCGATGGATAATTCCCCGAGCTCGCACGGGATACCAGCTAGAGTTCGACGCAATTTCCGACAGCTTGCGCCATATATTCGAGCCGTGGATATCGATGCCCGCTGACCTGGATATGTGGCGTTTTGCACTTTTGCTGACCGGAAGAAGACCATTTGATTACACTTCGTCGTTTAGCGTTAAACTTTCTCGCGGTACTCCAGCCGCGGCAGCTATCGGGTCATTGCTGATCTACCTCCACTCGGCTGCTTCGAAGAACCTAGAAGGAATGATTAATGATCTAGATCCAGAGTTCACCCACGACTTTCGAGTATCTATAAGGCGCGCAAGATCTATAATCGCCGCATCCTCGCCAATACTAGACAATCAGTTAGCAAAGGAATTACGAAATAGCCTCGGAGAACTGGCCGGTTTGGCGGGTCAAGTAAGGGACCTCGACGTCGCATTGGATAGTGTCGCAACCATTACGGAACTCAACAATGAGTCCACCATCGCAGCACTTAAACTCCTCCGCTCGGAAGCCAGGGATGAGCTTTTTCGGCTTTACTCCCAGGGATACATAGCCGATGTTCTCCGACGATGGCACGAATTTGCGATTGGAGCGTATCTCTCCCGAAATAATATGGCGACTCCGATTTCCGAAGTCGCGAGGTCTCAGCTGCTCGAAGCTCGCTCTGCCATGCTCCGAGTTTCCAACAAGAAAAAAATAGAGTCCGACCACGAGGCCTTACATGATCTTCGAAAAAAAGCTAAAGCCCTGCGGTACCTCCTCGAAGGTTATTCGAGTCTGCTTGACCAAACTAAAGCAGAAATCGCGGTAAGGGACTTAAAGGTCCTGCAGGACTATTTAGGAAAGCTGCAGGACAGGGCGACATTACTAGCCCTTCTTCGCAGGCTGAATGTCGAGGACATAGATCCGGAGCTCTTTGAGATCCCGCCCGGAGTTGGAAAGGCATTGGCGAGTTTCAAGTCCAAGGAGGCTGAACGCCACTACAAGGAATTATTGGACACAGTCAGAAAGAGTTCCCACTAATAGATCGTTCCCAACAATAGATTGTCCCCACCAAAAGATACTTAGGAGAAGAGAGTGAAGGTACTGGCCTGTTACTCACTAAAAGGGGGAGTCGGCAAGACAACCACTTCCGTTTGCTTGGCCCATATCGCGGCGACGCTTGGATTTAGAACTTTACTCTTTGACTTGGACACCCAAGGGTCAGCTACCTGGCTTTTGAGGACCAAGCGCGCAAAGGGTAATGGTCTGACAAAAACGGCCAAGGGCGTATCAAAGGGCGAGAAAATAGCCCGGTCCCAGATCGTAGGCTCGGACTACGACAACCTCGACCTCCTTCCATACGGAGTTGAAACCATCGATCTTGACTTGCAGCTTTCAAATATGAAACGCCCAGCTCAAGGTGCCTCAAGAATACTGGGATTAGCCGACGGAGATTACGATCTGGTTATCGTTGACCTGCCTCCTTCCGCTGGTCATTTAGCTCAATCCGTCCTGAAGGAGTCAGATCGAGTGATCTTCGTTATGACCCCTTCGATGCTTTCCATACACGCCCTGGTGGAGGCGAAAGATCGAATTCCGACCGTCGCTAAACAGAAGACCTCTGTGCTTTTTACAATGTTTCAAGAGCAGAGAAAGACCGACCTGGCTGCGGTCGACTTGGTAGAGTCCGAAGGCAATCACGTATTTTCGACCCGAATAGTAAAGTCAACCCTCTTCGATCGCATGCAAGAAAAAAGGGCACCGATTGCGCTGAGCGCTCCTCATTCGAGAGCCTCGAGGGATTACCATGCGTTATTTGAAGAAGTCCTCGAGATGCTCAATCTAGACAATTTACGGTAATATCCAGCCGAAAGGGACAGTCCAACACCCGCCAACGCGGCGAAACCTGATATAACAAAATCACCGGTGAAGCTACCCATAACGGAGGCCAGTGATCCTCCAAGTTGGGTTGCCAGGGCTTGTGCTACCCCAAAGCTGAGAGTCACTAGGCCGAAAACCGCCGAAAACGACCTTGCGGGAACGTCGTCGCCAATGAAGGAAGCGACCGAGTTTGCCACGCCAGACATTGGCACTCCAAAAAGTATTGCCGCGACCATAGCTTCAACGGACCCACCTATCAGAACCAGCAGAGAGCTCAACACCATGAACAGGAAACCGCCGGCCATAATTAGGGTCCGTCCGAAAAGGTCAGAAAGTCGACCCGAAACTATTCCACCAAATATAGAGACGAAGCCAATAATACCGAAGTCAATCGACGCAGAAGAGGATGAGATGCGGGAACCATGTTCAATCTCCGCCACGAAAAAGGTAAAGAAAAGGGCATAGGAGAGCCCGTAGGCGGTGTAGGCAAGGGTCACCGATTTCCAACCCGGAACTCGCATCAGGTCTTTAGCACTGCCACGCTGTAGATCGGGCTTACCGGTCTCTTTTGGCAGAAAGGCAATTACTAAGACAAGTACCAAAAGGCCGAATCCAGCCTGAATCGCCCACTGGAGCCTCCAAGCCAACTGGCCACCGAAGACGTGCAGCACCCTGGCTAGCTCCGCCGAGATCGAGATCAGAACTCCTATTCCGGCCCCGGCGAGCCCCATTGCAAGTCCAGAGAATCGCACCTCAACCGAACGGGCGGCGATTCCCGGCGTTGGTACCCAAATGAACGATCCGCCTAATCCACAAATCGCCATAGAAAGCATAGTTAAATAGAAATTGTGGGACATAAAGTTCATTGTCATCCCGGCCGTGGAGAGAAAAAGCCCCCACACGACCAGTGACTTCGATTTCACCCTCGTCGCCAGAAAAGAGACCAGTGCAGTCCCTAGCAGGTATGCCCCTACATTTGCCAGACCAACGCTTCCAGCGAGTGCGTAGGAGTGCAAGTAGGTCCTGGTCATTTCTGGCAGCATCACCGCATATGAAAATCTTCCGAACCCCTGCGCTACACCGGCGGCCACGGCGACGAGGGTAATAACATATCTTGCCCTTAGTCCAGCGGAGATCGGCCAACGCCGCCCTTCAACTTGGTCAAGGGTCAAATGAATCGCACCTCCCAAAGGTCTCCGAACCAGCCTAGAGTCAGCTGGATCTCTTTCAAAAACGATAGATTGGATTAGACAAACGCACTTCGCCTCCTCTGCTTCCCGAAAACCAAAATCCCTGGCATTTAGATACCGAAAATCGATTGTTTGAATTCGTCGACCAGAACCATACCTCGAGTCTTCCAGCACTTAGCAACAGAGTGGAGCGTTGGATTCAAATTCAAAATACAACGACTGGCAGCGGATTGAAGAGGCATATTGCTCGGTTTCCAAGGAGAGGGGAAGACAGCGGAAGGTGGAATGCTGCACTGAATACCTTTGGTCCGCAGTCTTCTGGCGAGTTAACATCAGCGCATACAAAGAGTAGCCCCTAAGTCCTTCTAGCATGAAAGAGTGAGGGAAGGGCCGAGATTTAGCATTACGAAAGATCAGCTTTCAGAGTACTTTGCTATCTATTTCGATCGTGGGTCTCCACTGGGATCGTTGCGGCGGATCCACGCCTATTCAGTGTCCGCTGACACCCTTACTACAGTTGCGCTAGCTGGCACCCTTTTTTTTTCAATCTCCCCGGGGGCGGCCAAGTCACAGATAGCCCTCTACCTGGCTCTTACGATGGCACCTTTCGCCATCGTTTCACCGATCCTTTCGCCCGCTTTAGATCGCGGCAAGATCGCTAGGCGGCTAGTACTTTTAATCTCGGCCATAGTGCGAATAGCTGCTGCGTTGGCCATGGCAAACAATGTCCACTCTATGTTGATATTTCCGCTAGCCTTAGCGGTTCTCATCTCCTCAAAGCTGTATTTAGTAGCCAAGGCCGCCCTAGTACCGGAACTACTCGGGTACGGCGTAGACATGTCGCAGACTGATTCAAAGCCGATTGGGCCGTCCTCAATTCTAGTGAAGGCAAACTCCCAATTATCTATGTTGGGAGCCGGAGTCGGCATAGTCGCAGGCATTTTCGGCGCAACATTACTAAAAATTCCCCACATCGGAGCACCATGGATCCTCAGAATTGAGGTCATACCGCTCATCCTGATGCTTGGAGAACTTTCCGTACTGGCAAGAGAGGCTCGCAAATTGGATCGGACGATTACAAGGCGTGACCCGGTAGTCGAAGATAAACTGCTCCAGGAAGAACCAGGCCAAAATAGACCTACCAAGAACCAACCAACTGGTGATGGCTACTCTACGACACTCCTTGCTTCTGCAGCTATGGCAGTACTCCGCTCGGGCGTTGGATTTTTCACCTTTCTTATCGCGTTCTCCCTAAAAAGGGCCAATTCCAGCGCCTACGAATATGGCCTCGTCCTTCTCGCATCGGCCGCCGGTGCAATTCTCGCGACGGCCACAACACCGAAAGTCCGGTTGATCATCCGCGAGCAACAGCTTCTTCTCGCCGCCTTGGTAGTGGAAACCGTCTGTGCCATCGTTGCCGCTTACTTCGCCAACATAGCGTCCCAGGTTGGTCTGGCGTTAATCGTTGGATGGGTGGCGGCCTCGGGCAAGTTGTCCTTCGATGCAATAGTCCAGCATCATATTTCCCAGGATCAACATGGAAGGATATTTGCAAAGTACGAGATGCGGTTCCAGGTGGCATGGGTAGCTGGCGCACTAGTACCAACCCTCATCGACCTACCTCTTAGGTCTGGAGATGCAATAGTCGCGTCTTCCGCACTAGTGGCAGCACTATTTTTTGCCACTAGCCGAGCAGCCCTCCGTTTCAGAGGGTAAGCAAATGGCACCCCGCCCTGTTTGTCATTGCTAAGGTTTTCACCTATGACTATCTATGCGCTTGGTGGTTCTGAACCCAAAGTTGATCCTGATGCTTTCGTCCATCCCGACGCCGTCGTAATAGGGAACGTCGAAATAGGTCCAGGATCTTCAATTTGGCCCCATGCCGTTTTACGCGGTGACTATGGGCGAATAGTGATCGGTAGGAACACTTCAATTCAGGACGGAACGGTTATTCACGCTACGGCCGAACTTCCAACCATAGTTGGAGACAGGTGCGTCATAGGCCACATAGTGCACCTTGAAGGTTGCATAATCGAGGACGACGCACTCGTTGGATCCGGATCGGTAGTTTTGCACCGCTGCAGAGTCCACTCGCACTCATTGGTAGGCGCGAATGCCGTGGTTACCAACGATACAGACGTGCCTAGCCACGCTATGGCCCTAGGCATTCCAGCCAAGATATTTGCGGACAAAGTGGGAGAAGGCGAATTTCTCGATTCGGTGAATCTGTATGTGGAAAATGCGAAGCGTTATAAAACGGACCTTCGCCGAGTCGATTCATAATCGACCGCCCTTGCGACCTTTTACCAGTTAAATTTAGGAAAAAAGTCCGTCTACAGATGAGCCACTTGAATTTGCAATAGCAAAGAAGCGTCCGCCGATGGTGTTGATGGCTACGTCCCTGCTAAAGGTGTTAGAGAGGTTCTCGCTGGAAAGGACGTCGTTTACCCTACCCTTGACAAGAACCTTTCCCGATTTAAGTAGTAAGACACTGTTCGCCGCCCTCGGAATCTCTTCGACGTGGTGGGTCACCATAACCACCGAACCCGGCCTCCGCTTATCCGTATCAATTACACCGCCTAAGATCTCTAAGAGGTCTTCCCGAGCAGGAAAATCTAGCCCTGCGGCGGGTTCATCCAGAATCAAAAGCTCCGGCTCCCCCACCAGCGCCCTTGCAAGCAGAAGCCTCTGCCTTTCACCGGCCGATAACTTATCAATAGGGGTCTCCTTTCGATCAAGAAGATCAACTCTGCGAAGCTGTTCAGTGGTTGCATCCAGGTCGAATTGCGAGTACCTATGCCAATAAGGTGCGTAATCACCCGAAGTACCAGTTAGAAC
>JAKBHQ010000144.1 GCA_021836665.1 Thermoplasmata archaeon | reverse complement strand
AGGCGCTGGAGCTTGCCACACCGGCGCCTATAGCTGTTTTTTTAGGACGATTGTCGATGAGATCCCACCGGACACTAAAGCGTGAAACGCTATTGGCCAAAAGATGAAGGCGAGTTTGTAGCCCTAGCGAAAAAACACAACGTGGTTTCGGTATCCGCCAAAATGCTAGCTGACCTAGAGACGCCGGTTTCGGTGTACGCGAAGCTAGTTGGTGAAGCGGAAGGCTTTCTGCTCGAATCGGTGGAACAGGGACAGCGGTGGTCGAGATATTCATTTGTAGGAAAGAGCTCCTTAGGTAGGGTCACACAGAACGATTCTGGAATAAATAAGGAGGGAATTCTTGGAGATTTCGGCGATGCGGGCATGGGGCTCTTTGAACTCTTAGAGTTCATTACCGCTTCTTTGCGAGTCGCCGCCCCTGCTTCGCATCCGCCTTTAACTTCGGGGTTAATGGGTTATCTCGGATATGAAACGGTCCGGGAGCTCGAGGATCTCGCCGAGGTGAAAGAGGACACCAGGGATCTGCCAATCGCCCAGATGTCCCTGATAGGCGATGTGTGTGCTTTTGATCACTTCGAGCAGAGTATCACCTTGGTCTCAAACGTCTTTGTAAGAGATACCGATACCGACGAGGACTTAGCCGAGAAGTACGCAAGCGCCCGTAAGAAGCTGGTAGCTATGGCAAATGCTATAGCTGAACCTCGATCCTTAGAGACTTTTGAGTTTCCCCAAAAGACTCAGAGGCTCCCTGAAATGGCAAGAAACCAGACTTCAGAGGAGTTTGTTGCCAAGGTGGAAGTCGCCAAGGAACTCATCGCACAGGGCGATATCTTCCAAGTAGTCCTCTCCCAACGATTCGACTTTCGCCTTTCACGACCATCATTCACCCTCTATCGCGCCCTTAGGGCCTCAAACCCATCGCCATATATGTACTTCATCAGAACTCCAGAAATGGACGTAGTCGGATCGTCACCGGAAGCCCTGGTAAAGCTCGAAGGCGGTCGAGTGGTCACGAGGCCGATCGCTGGCACGAGACCGAGGGGTATGACCGAGGAGGAGGATAGGCGGCTCATCGCAGAATTGACAGAGAACCCGAAAGAACTAGCGGAACATGTGATGCTCGTAGACCTAGCCAGAAATGACGTCGGCCGAATCTCAAAGTTTGCTACCGAGACCGTAGATGAGTTGATGATCGTTGAGAAGTATTCGAGTGTCATCCACTTGACGTCGCAGGTGTCGGCACAGCTGCGGGAAGGTTTGGGCCCTTTTGACGTATTGAAGGCCACGATACCAGCCGGCACGGTATCGGGGTCTCCAAAAGTAAGGGCGATGCAGATAATCGACGAGCTAGAGCCCACCCGGAGGGGCCCCTATGCTGGAGTGGTTGGTTATATAGACCTTGCCGGTAATCTCGATGTCGCCATAGCGATACGGACACTCTTTGTCGATAGGCGCGGAAATGGGTATATGCAGGCTGGGGCTGGAATAGTTGCAGACTCTGATCCTTGGGCCGAAGACGCTGAGTGCCTCAATAAGGCTAAATCAATATTGGCGATTGTTGCACTTTTAGAGTCCATGGAAGAGGTGTAGGGCCGACCGGCAGTGGAGAGGGAATGTCTCGATCTACTCAATGAGCCACTTAAAGGTTCCAAGGTGATTTCTGTCCAGCTGCCACATACGTTCTGGGTGCCACTGCACGCCAATTATTTCTTCTGACTCTACCGCTTCGACGACGCCGTCGTCTGATCTCGCTGTTACTTCCAAACCGGGGGCGAGGTCTTTTATCGCCTGATGATGCAGAGTATTGACTGCGTCAGCGTGATTGGTATATTTGGCGACTTTAGAACCCGGGCTCAACTCCACCCGATGGGATGGCGTATGCTCGTTGTCGATATCGGAATGGTTGTTAAAGCCTGAACTCGGCAAGTCTTGGTAGAGGGTTCCACCAAGGGCGACATTGAGTATCTGGATTCCTCGGCAAATGGCTAGGATCTTCTTACTTTGCGACCTGGCGGCCTTGATAGCCGCTATCTCGAATAGGTCCCTGACAGGATCCGTTTGTTGGAGTTGCGGTGAATCAGGTTCCCCATAGAGGAAAGGCTGGACATCATATCCACCCGGAAGGATGAGAGAGTCGACGGAACTGACCATTTCCGACGCAATATCGTCCAAAATTCGAGGGTCTTTTACCATCTCGAAAGTGGCGCTCGAAAAGAGATAAGGGGTGTGCCCCAGCTCAGTTATAGCGGCTGAGTACCCAGCGTAGATGCCATATCGATTTTGGTCAAAAAGTCCAGAGGTTATTCCGATCTTCTTCAACGCTGTTCTCCTTATGGCATAGTCATGACATTCGACTCTTTTGGACTCGAATTATTGGACTCGAATTATTGGACTCGAATTATTTGCTTTTCCATCAAAGCCTTTTTGGCCTAATTCAGCCTAATACCCTTGAAATGCAAACAGCCATGAAGACCGCAGACCTAAAAGCGGATTACTTTGCAGCTTAAAACCTCGCAATTCGTACTACTCGACCTCAGGTCCACCTTGGCTCAGGTCGGATCCTGGTACGAATTGGAAGGAAGACCCCTTAGCGGCTGTTTGTCTATGTTAATGGTAAGTAGATGGAGTGTTCCGTGGTTGGCCTAAATGTATTAAGTGGTGCAGAATACTTGAAGATCGGTTACTCTGCGCTCGAGGTGGCTGGACCCGACGCCGCCAGTTATCTCCAGGGCCAACTTAGCCAAGACGTCGAGGGCATTCCCCTAGGAGACACCGCGATGTCGCTGCTTCTAGCGCCGACCGGCAAAATTATTGCAGTCTGTTGGGTTCTGCGTGAGGAATCGAACAAGTTCGTGCTGCTCGTAGAGACAGCTGCCATTGAGGATGTGCAACAGAGGCTAAAAAGATATCTAATAAGAACGAAGGCATCGGTAGAGGTTCTTGAATTCGCCGCATTTTTAGGACGCAGTATTCCCCCGGGAGCCCCTTACCTAGGACATTTTTCCGGTGGATATTTTGGACCAGACGAAGGGATTTACCTATCAATGGTCGAGCCGGATGGGATGGTAGTCGGGGAGAGGGAAAAGCGCGTCATAAAGGCACTTGAACTCGAGAGGATAAAATCTAATTTTGCAAGTTACACTTCGGAGCTAAGCCTCGGATTATTTCCGGGGGCCCTCGGAAACACCCTCGAACAGTTTGTATCTTTTCAAAAGGGATGCTACGTGGGGCAAGAACTAGTCGAAAGGATGCACTCTAGGGCTACCGCTGCGCCGATTTCGCTTAAAGTTTTGACGATAGAAATGGGACAAAATGTCACTTTTGCAGAAATAGTGAGTATCGGTAAGCCACTTGAACTCTACCGGGATGGACTTTTGGCAGGTGAAGCCACCTCTCTCGTCGAAGGGGAGCCAGGAAATGTAACTGGCATAGGAGCGATTAAAAGGAGTGCATCGGATTCAAGCTATTTCGATCTGGTGTTACCGGGGAAAGTTGAGGGTAACCAAGCTGTCGGGAAGGTGAGGATCGTGAATTGATACCAGCCAACCCATTCCTTTGAGACTACTTACCTCAACAGTGTTTTTGGGATAATCACTATCATCTCGGTTCCACCAGTCGTGCCTACTGGCGACTTAAAGCCCACCCTTAATCCCATTGCTTGTGCCAGTTCCGCTACGATTAGAAGTCCGACCCCCGACCCCTGTTCCCTTGAGGGTGTGTTGTCGTTGCGGTGGGCGTGACGAAAGACTTTAGGTTGGTCAGCGAGAGGTATTCCCGGCCCATCGTCAAGGACCGCAATCCTAAAGTCTCCATCTTCGGTTAATTTCGACGCCATGCTGATCGAAGTCGACGCGAACTTATAAGCGTTTTCCAGTAGGTTTTGGAGCACCTGCGTAAATCGATTTGGATCCAAGTCGGCTAATTGTTGGAATCCTAGCCCCTGATAATTGAAGTTTATGACCGCTTCAGCCGCCCGTAGGGAGAATATTTCGGCTAAGTCGTCAACGAGGTGGGCCGCATCTACCTGGGAAATTTCCAGCTTAAACCTACCCGCCTGTAATCTTGAAAGTTCAAGGAGGTCCCTTACCATAATTTCGAGACGCTTCGACTGTTTTAGTATCACAGCGGCAGCTTGCTTGGGATCGTCTACAGTCTCGTCCAGGATTGCTTCGGCGAATCCAGAGACCGAAGTTAACGGTGTTCGAAGGTCATGAGAAATCGCCATGAAGAAGTCTTTCTGGAGCTCTTCAGACTTTTCAAGTGATGCAGCCATCTGAGAAATAGAATTCGATAGGTCCTGGATCTCTGGATAATGACCTCTGATTGGGTCTGGTCGAATTCCTACCTCTCCCTCTGCCAGTTTCCTAGTTACCTCTTGCAGGCCGAGTATTGGCCTCGTGATGCGGGCAGAAATTGACTCTCCGACTAGCAACGCAATAAGAATTGCAGTCACTGCGACCAATACGAGGAAAAGGATGCTCCTGGGCGGAATTGCAATTGATTTTTGCAGTACTACAACTAGGCCGGTGACGTGACCATTGGGGGTGTTTCGACTAAGTGGCATATCGACGGCAGCATAGATACTGGATCCTTGTGTAAGGGTATAGATTTCCCCCGGGTGGCCGGTTGATGCACTTACAATACTGTTCGGTATTGCATTGACACTTCCGGACACTCTGCCGGTGGAATAAAGAGTTTCGAAATGGGCACCATTGAGTCCCGCAATTTTGACAACTTCTCGGGCAAGGTAGGGGTGCGAGGACTGGGTCGCAACTATAGTACGGACCGTCCTGATTAGAAATGCACGACCTTGATGGGCCGATATCTGTCGGGAGAGTAGCAGCACCCCAAAGCCAGCTATCAATATGACGCTAGTTACCGAAATAACGAGGGTCAGCGTGATCTTTCGTCTCAATTCGACCCCTAATCCATCCGGTATCCGATTCCCCACACCGTTACTAGGGGAAACGAGCTGCCTAGCTTCTTGCGCAGTTGTCGAACGTGGACGTCAACGGTCCGATCATCCCCGTACCAATCGGGTCCCCACACTCCATCGAGCAGCTGCCTACGGGATAGTGCGACCCTTCTATTTCGCAGGAAGTAAGAAAGAAGCTCAAATTCTTTAGCCGTGAAGGGAACTGACTCTCCTGCAACAATCACTTCCCTCGTCCGGAAGTCTACGGTGACCCCGGAGACAACGACTTGATCCTCTTCCCGAGCCTTTGATGGGGATATAGTTCTCCGTTGTACCGCACGAATTCGGGAGAGTAGTTCCCTAGGAGAGAACGGCTTCGTAACGTAGTCATCCGCTCCAAGCTCTAGGCCGAGTATTTTATCGAGTTCGCTGTCTCTTGCCGTGAGCATTATTATCGGCACGCTTGATGTCTTTCTGACCTCTCGACACACGTCTAGTCCATCCATTTCGCCTGGCAGAGAGATGTCTAGGATCAACATACTCGGCTGATTATTTGAAAAGAGTTCCAATCCTTTTGCGCCATTAGGGGCGAGAAGGACTCGGTACCCTTCCTTGCGAAGATACCCGTTCAATAGGTCGGCGATGGATGGGTCATCTTCAACTACGATAACGACTCCGCTTTCTTCCATCGGTCAAGGTTTCCTTTTTAGCAACTCGGGAGCATTCAAGGACTGAGGATGCGTCAAGTCATACTCCCCACATTCTCAAGTTATGGTAGTGCGAATTAGACATATTGAGGGTTGCGACGTCGCTCTTTAACACGAAAAGATCGTGCCGGTTTTGCTCAAGGCGTAAAGCGGTCGGGTTGAGTCAAACTCGTACTCAGGTGCCCCGAACGGATCCGACCACCTTGACTTAATGATGCACAACCTAGGTTGCAATTATCGGTTCTGTGGCTCGCCCGAATATCACTTCAGCAGGAGATTGGGTTGTGCGAGGACTATTCGTTCCGAATAGCGCCCGGCAATGACTCGTTTATTTAGCGGAGGATTCGATCCACTGGTCTTGGATAGTTAGACGCTCCTGAAACCCTCCCCAGTGACAACTCGCTGGTTAGTTGATCGTGAATTTTTGGACCGGTATTGACTTCTGGCCATTTCATCATCGGCGAGCTCGTTGATGAAATGGATACTGCGGTTAGGATTTGATATAGATGAATACCTACCTGGACAGAATTGTGCTTTGGCATCGCGCGAGGGCGATGGACGACCATCGCGACGCAAAAGAATTGATCCGGATGACCCATGACCTGGCTCCCACACGGTCGTTATCAAAGTCGCTGACCGAGCAGAGCGGCGTGTCGATAATCGCCGAGGTGAAACGGAGATCTCCTTCAAAAGGCGAATTAGCGGCAGATATATCTGTTCCTGATCAAGTAGCGAGGTACGTGCAAGGTGGAGCGAAAGCGATATCCATCCTGACGGACGAGGAGTTCTTCTCAGGTTCGATGGATGATATAAAATTGGCACGAACTGCGACAGAACTTCCAATTCTTCGAAAAGACTTTACGGTTTCAGAACTTGACGTGATAGATGCAAGGCTGATAGGAGCTGATGCGATCCTGCTTATAGCTGCTGCTCTTTCGATTGAGGAGGTAGGACGCTATTCTGATCTGGCCCACAGTATTGGACTTGAGGTGCTCCTTGAGGTACACGATGAGGAGGAATTAGCCCAACTAGACGTATCGGAAGCAGATGTCGTGGGGATAAACCAACGTGACCTTACAACCTTCAGTGTCGATACCGCAAGAGCCCTAAAGCTATCTGAACTGATCCCGGCCGGCTTGGTCAAGATCGCAGAGTCAGGCGTTAGCGATCCCGAGCAGTTAACTATCCTGTCGAAGGCGGGCTTCGATGGTGCCCTGATTGGCGAGGCCCTCATACGCTCAAAATCCCCCGAGGAATTGCTACGAGCATTTGTGGCCGCTGGCAGGGGTTTCTAATGTCAGTCTTCGTTAAGATCTGCGGAATTACCAATGAATCGGATGCGCTTTTGTCGGTCGCGCTTGGAGCCGATGCCCTTGGCTTCATTTTTGCTCCATCAAAACGGCAGGTCAATGAGAGAATTGTGTCGGATATAATTCACCAGCTTCCAGGGTCAGTCTTGACATTTGGAGTTTTTGTCAATGAAAGGCCAGAAGAAGTGGCGAAGCTGGTGAATAAGATCGGGCTGAATGGAGCGCAGCTCCATGGAAATGAGGGGCCGACGGCAACAAACTTTGTCTCTGATCGAGTTCGATACGTAATAAAGAGTTTTCCGGCCGGCCACTCACAGCTAAGAAACCTAGATGCTTATCGAATCTGGGCCACGTTGGTCGACAGCTCTAACCCCGGATCTGGGTCGGTATTTGACTGGTCATTGGTCGAAGGGATGTCGCCAGAACGCCGGATGCTGCTGGCTGGTGGATTGAATGCCGAAAATGTGGCCGTTGGAATCGAAAGGGTTCGACCTTTTGGTGTTGACGTCGCTTCGGGCGTGGAGGCCAGCCTGGGCAAAAAGGATCCCGCCAAATTAAGAGCCTTCATCAGAAACGCGAAGGCCGTAGAGTTTGCGGAAACTGATTTCTGGCAAAGGGACAGCACTTTTACTGAAGATATGCCCTACAACTGGGAGGAGTCGGATTGAACGTAATGGGAAGGCCAGAAAAAAAGGGTCGCTTCGGAGAGTTCGGTGGAGTCTACGTCCCTGAATCGCTGATTGCGGCTTGTTCGGAGCTGGAAGAGGCCTTCGAATCGTCCTGGGTAGATCCCGAGTTTCGATCAGAGTATTATCGGATTCTTTCAAACTACGCCGGAAGACCCACTCCTCTAACCTTCGTCAAAAGGCTTTCGGAAAAGCTGGGTGTGGAGGTATTCTTCAAAAGAGAAGATCTGAATCACACCGGATCACATAAGATCAATAATGTCATTGGCCAAGCGCTTTTAACCAAGAGGATGGGCAAAAAGCGCATAATTGCCGAGACTGGCGCTGGGCAGCACGGTGTTGCAACGGCTACCGCCGCAGCACTCTTCGGACTCGACGCAACGGTCTTTATGGGCGAGGTTGATGTAAAGCGACAGGAACTCAACGTCTTCCGGATGAAGCTTCTTGGCACCGAGGTGGTTTCGGTATCTTCGGGCTCAAAAACGCTAAAGGACGCGATAAACGAAGCTATGAGGGACTGGGTTGCAAATGTCGAGAGTACTCACTACTGCATAGGTTCGGTTATGGGTCCGCATCCTTACCCATATATGGTCAGAGAGTTCCAGCGAATAATAGGGGATGAGGCGCAGGCGCAGTTTGAACAAGAGATCGGTGGAGATCCAGATTTTGTCGTAGCTTGTGTCGGAGGGGGTTCGAACGCCGCTGGAACATTCGCCGGCTTCGCATCCAAGGAGCATACCAGGTTGGTCGGAGTCGAGCCACTGGGCGGAGCCGCCATTGGCCGAGGCTCACCCGGTATCGTACATGGCATGCGGACCATGCTTTTACAGGACGAATTTGGGCAGGTCAGTGAGGCGCAATCGGTGTCTGCGGGTCTCGATTACCCTGGGGTAGGACCAGAGCATTCCTTCTTGCATTCCATCGGTCGGGCTGAGTACTACCAAGTTAACGATGACGAAGTCCTCGAGGCGACGATGGTCCTGTCGCAGTCTGAAGGTATCATACCGGCACTCGAGCCGGCACACGCCGTGGCTTGGGTCCT
>JAKBHQ010000458.1 GCA_021836665.1 Thermoplasmata archaeon | reverse complement strand
GGCGACTTCAAGGCCGATCAAGGTCGTGCTGGCCGTTCCGGCGACTTCGCCTATTGTCAAGGCGAGTGAGTTGAAAGACGGTATTCGTGTGTCGACGGAGTACCCCAACCTGACTGCCAAGTACTTCGAAAAGTTGGGGGTCAAGGCCGAAGTCCTCCTGTCATACGGGGCTACCGAGGCGAAGGTTCCCGACATCGCCGATGCGGTGGTCGAGATTACCGAGACCGGACGCGCTATCAGGGCCGCGGGCTTGAAGATCGTCGAGACGATCTTGGTATCCAACACCGAGCTAATTGCTAACCCGAAATCCGCTCAAGATCCGATAAAGCTCCACGCTATGGAGCAGATTTTGACCCTTTTGACCGGTACTCTGGCCGCCAGAGACTCGGTTTTGGTCAAGTTGAATGTTGGATCTGCGGACCTAGGTAAAGTTATCGCCGAGCTTCCCTCGATGAAGTCCCCTACGGTCTCGCAGCTCTTTGGCGGTGAAGGATTCGCTGTCGAGGCGGTTGTGCCAAGAAACACAATTAATACCCTCATCCCGAGCCTCAAGGACCATGGAGCGTCTGACATCCTGGAGATACCACTCTCCAAGATTGTGCCCTAACCGGAGCTGCTATCTTAGAGTCGATGATTGAAGACCATTCGCCTAGAAGACTCTGGAGCGAAACCGCAGCTAGCTTAGAGAAGATTCCATTGGGAATCCATCTAGCAACGGTGGTGGAGTTTTCGAGGCACCTGGGGCTCGGTGTCCTCGATGTAGACGGACGCCGTTACCCCTTCCACTGCGTCGCTATTACGGATGGTTCTCGCGAGGTGGACGTTGGTAGTCTCGTATGCGTCCGCCTAGTAGCCAGCACCGGTGGCAGCTACCAGGCGGCAGAAGTTATGAAAATCTAGGCGTCTCCATCAGGGTTTTCCTTGATAGTGCTTATCTGGACAAAAGCTAATTTGAGCTGGGAAAGTGCCTCCTGCACCTCGGCTTCCGCCGTTCCAAGCCGGCCCTTTAGACCCTCGGTTATCGCGCTGAGGGCATCGATTGCGAGGCTTGCGTCCTTGAGCTTTGGAGGTGTCGCCGATAGGTAGATGGCGGCTAACTCGAAGAGTCCATAGCAGTGATTAGCTACGACGTCCTCGGCGGCGGCCTCAAGGAGTTCTTTGCGCAGCTGCTCAACTGATGCCTCTGCATTTTTTACCTCCTCGGTTGTCGGCTCCGAAGCCCCATTTTCTTGGGGGGAATTCTGTTCTTTTTTAGGAGGAGGAACTTGCCTCTCTCCATCTGGTGTCCAAAGAGTACTCACAATCAGCTAGACTAGGCGATCTGCGCTAACTGGAAAGCGGGGCGATGGCTCCCACCTGACCGCCAATGGGCGAGTTTAGGTCTTGGTGTGTGGGCGAAGTCTGCTTCGCTTTCCCGCGAACGCACGGCAGTAAATTTTGTACTGTGCTTTGAAGGGAGTGATGCTAGATATCCGCACCTAATGGGAATGAGCCGAGGATCAACGAGCGAATAAGGGTTCGTGAGGTTCGGTTAGTTGATCCCGAAGGAAACCAGCTTGGCATAAAGCCGACACTCGAGGCCCTCGCGCTTGCGAGGCAGATGGACCTCGACTTGGTGGAGGTTGCGCCGATGGCGAATCCTCCGGTAGCTCGAATCATGGACTATGGGAAGTTCAAGTTCGATGCCGCCCAAAAAGCGAGGGAGTCGAGACGTAGGTCGTCGGCAATTCAGATCAAAGAGATGAAGTACCGACCAAAGATCGGTGCTGGAGACTTTGATACCAAGACCAGGCAGGTCATTAGATTTCTCAACGAGGGACACAAGGTGAAGATCACTATCATGTTCCGAGGGCGCGAGATCTACCACCCCGAAATTGGTAAGACGATACTTGATCGCGTCGCCGAGGCCTCTACGACGGTAGGGAAAGTCGAGACGTCGCCGAAGCTTGACGGCAGGAACATGCTAATGGTTCTTGCGCCGGACAAGAGGGTCGTGCCAAAGGCGGCTTCAGCGGTTCATAGCGATGCGGAAACGCCCGTCGACCAAGACGGTGTCGATAGCTCCATTCCAAGTATCACCGGCCCCCAAAGCGATGAGACAGTTACTGATGAAGAGACAGAAGAGGGCTGATTACAAATGCCAAAGATGAAGACAGACAAGGGCGCGCAGGCTCGTTTCAAAGTAACCGGGACGGGCAAGCTTCGCAGACGTAAGGCGTTCAAATCTCACATTTTGGAGAAAAAGTCTTCAAAAAGGATTAGAAGACTTTCCAGAGAGTCCGATGTCGCTCCTGGCGACGCAAAGAGGATGAAGCGCCTTTTAGGCATGTAAATGTCGTCGGGTGGGCCCGGTGACAAGATTTTAGGTTGCGACGATGCGTGTCAGTCGCAGTTGAATGAGTTAAGGAGAAGCTATGGCAAGGGTGAAGCGCGCCGTACACGGCAAGAAGGGTAGACGCAAAGTCCTGGAGCTAGCCAAGGGATATTACGGCAATAAGAGCCGTAGTTACCGTGCGGCTAACGAGCAGGTAATGCATTCCCTAAACTACGCGTACAGGGATCGCAGGGCTCGCAAAGGTGATTATCGCAAGCTCTGGATACAGAGGATAAACGCTGCGGCTCGTGAAAACGGAATCTCTTATTCGAGATTGATCTTTGGCCTCAAGCAAGCGGGAGTCGAAGTCGACAGAAAAGTTCTTGCTGAACTAGCGGTGAACTCGCCTGAGACTTTTGCAACCCTGGTCAAGGTGGCTAAAGAGGCGAGTCCTGAATCGGCGCCGATCGAAGCCCAGGAGTAGGAATCTCGTTGGGCGAGCCGATAAAGTCGAACTCTAATCGACTTATCAAAGAGATTAGGAAAATTTCAAAAGACCGGTCGGAGCGCAATCGCCTCGGCCGGTTTTTGATTGAGGGCTATAAGTTCGCGTTAGAAGCGATTAACGAGCATAACGCCTGTGAGACGGTCATAGTTAGCGAGTCCTACACCGGTTTGGAGTCGGCACTGATCCTCGATGCGGCGCGCGTCGCAGGGTGTGAAGTCGTTTGGGTGACGGATTCTATTATGGGCCTGATTTCAGAGTCGAAGACTCCTCAGGGAGTCGTCGCCATCTGCAAAATCCCCAAAGAATTTACGCCTCTTCCCGATGCTAGATCGGCGATCTTTGCCCTATCGGGAATTCAGGATCCAGGGAACATCGGGGCAATTATTAGGGTAGTGGCGGCCCTGGGGCACCAGGGCATCGTGATATCATCCGACTGTGCAGACCCATTTTCTCCCAAGGCCGCCAGAGCGTCTGCGGGGCACTGTCTAGGCGTTCCAATTCGAATCAGCCACGACCTCGCCGGGGTCATAGATGAATTCAGGTCCAGCGGTGCGAAGACCTTTGCTGCAGGCAGAGGGGGAACATTGACTCTGTCGGACTGTAGGGACCTGTCTCGAACCCTTGTTATGTTTGGTTCCGAAGGATCTGGAATTTCTCAGGATTTATTGGCGATGACCGACGGGGTAATTTCGATACCAATGGCCAAGGGGGTCGAGTCGCTCAACGTCGCTGTGGCGGCCGGAGTGATAGGGTATATGCACTTGGGCGGTGGCCTTGGCAGCCAACGCTCATAACTTTTCGGAAGATGAAGCCTGGCGTCCGTTGTGCCGAGCTACTTCCAGCTTCTCAGTGGAGCTAGGAGACGAAAGAGCGGCTTATGGCGCTTATATATCTTTGAAAATACTTCGTAGTAGCCATCGAGTAGTTCCTCGTTTGGTCGGTGAGGAATGAAAATCCGATCAATCTCTACGGCAGCTTTAATCTCAGAGCGGCTGATGGTGCCGTTTCCGAAAAGAGCCATGAGCCCGGCGCCCTTCAGATTGGCGTAGATCGGATCCTTTATCCTCTGTACCTCCGTTTTTAGAACGTCGGCGTGGATTTGACACCAGAGGTCCGAGTTGGCCCCGCCACCTATGATTCTCACTTTGTCAGGAGACCCTCCCCCCTTGAACTTAACAAAGGGTTCCATTAGCCATCGATTTGACAGCGCTACTCCTTCTAGAACAGAGCGGGTGAGGTCAGCCCTCGTTGTAGCGAGCGACAAGCCGATGAAAGCCGCTCGTGCGTTTTTGTCGTCGACAGGGGACCTTTCCCCAGCAAGCCACGGGGTAAATACAACTCCATTTGATCCCGGTGACGACCGAGAGCTCAAGCGATCGAGTTCAGAGAAGCTAGTGGCTGCTAGAGGGGCCGAACCATTGTCGAAGAAGTTGTCCCTGAACCAGTCGAGTGACTCGCCGGCGGTTTCGTGATTATTAGCGATCAGATATTCACCTGGAAAGATCCCCGGCACTGAAGCAATCGAGTGGTAGATGTCGGTCTTTTTTTTCGAGGTCGGTGCCGATATCCAAGCGGTGGTCGAGAGGCATAGATGAACCTCGTCAGCGTCTATTGACCCTGAGCCTATCGCTCCGGTGTGAAGGTCTGGCAGGCCAGTAATAACGTTGGCTCCTGAATCAAGGTGTAGTTCCTTGGCGGCGGCTTCGGATATTTTTCCAATCACCGACCCAACAGGAATGAGCCTGGGGAGCTTCGCCAATGGCAGTCTGCTGAGTCGAACCAGCCTCTCGTCGTAGCGGTAACGGTCCAAATTGGTGTTGTCGGTCAACCAGCTCGCCGTCATCGAGGCATGAGTAGCGGCGGCAATTCCAGTCAGCTTCATCGAGATAAAGTCAACGGGCTCGAGGTACCAGCTGGTTTTGGCTGCGATTTCTGGCAGCTTCTGTTCGATATAGTTGATGTGGCCGATAGGGTCGGCCCCGGACCTAGATGGTGCTCCGCCAGTTTTTCTTATAAAGGTCAAGGCTGCCAGCGGATTGTAGCCCATGAATTTTCCGCCAATAATCGACTCTGAGTAAGACGCTCCGCTCTCATCCATCCAGAGTAAGCATTCGCCCACGGGGTCACCGGCAGCGTCTACGGGCACCGTTGAAGCCCATTGGCCGGTTGCGCAGATGGCTACGAGTGCGTCTTTGGGATCAAATTCTTCTACGATTGAGCGGGTCATATCCACTATCGATGCCCACCAAGCCTTCGGATCCTGGGTAGCGGAAAGTGGCCCGTTGGGGTGGTGGGTAGAAATCTCTGCCGTCCGCTTGGCAATAAGGGCTCCATCGGCCCTAACAAGACCGACTTTCACCCCACCCGTGCCGAGGTCGATACCTAGTGCATAGCGATCTTTAGCCATACGCTTTCCTTATTGTGCTAGCCCATAGAAAGCGTCTAATGCCCCCACAAGCAGTTCTTCAACTACCTTGTTTCCTTCGACGCTTCCCGCTAATCCGTAGAGAGCGGATGACTCAGCCGGACCTAAATCGGGCCCCTTAGCATAATTGACGGCATCTCTTAGGACAGAGAGGAACTCCTCCATAACCGTCGGATAGGTGTTAGGGCGAGTGACACAGAAGTGGAGACCTGCTGGGAGTTGCAGACCGTTGAGCCGCCAGCCATTTTTGCTTAAATAGTCATTGACGTGAAAGATGTCGATTTCATCAGAACCGAATCCAACCAAGAAAGTTGGCTCCCCGTATATCCGAAGTTCTGCTATCTCCTGGATGCCCCTCTTCAATAGGTCAGCAGTTCGGAATATGTCTCGGGCGATCTCCAGGTAGCCATGCTCCCCGAGGGTGACCATCGATGCCCAAGTGGAAGCGATGAGCCCTCCAGAGCGAGATCCAGCCATTCCCGGGGATAAGTACAGGCCGCCCGGCCAGTCAGGATAGGTGAAATACTGGTGCTTCCTTAGCTCTTTGTTCGCATACATAAGCACTGATGTTCCCTTGAGGCCGTAGCCATACTTGTGGGTGTCGGCGGATATTGAGGTCACACCTTCGACTGAAAAGTCAAAATCCGCTATTGGGTAGCCGAGCTTTTTGCCAAATGGGAGCAAAAAGCCGCCTAGGCATCCGTCGACGTGGAGTCCAAGGTCGTGTGCGATGGCAAGTTGCCCGAGCTCTGCGATCGGGTCGACCAATCCGTAAGGGTAGGAACCGGCCGATCCGACTAGGGCGATGGTGTTCTTATTGATGTGGTCCTCTACCCAATTCAGGTCTACTAAAAAGTCTTTGTCTAATGGAGCACGTAGAACCCGGACCCCGAAGTAGTGTCCGCCTTTGTCAATTGCGACATGCGCGGAGTTAGGTATTATTACCTCTGGAGCGGATATTCCCTTGACTTGAGCGGCCCACTCCCGGTATGCGAAGAGTTGCGACATCAGCGACTCGCTTCCACCCGACGTCAGGACACCACAAGCCGAACCCCCGAGGGATTCGCCATTCATCAAGGAGAGGGTCATGGCGACGATCTCTCCCTCGAGCTTGGTCGAGCTTGGGTACATGTCCCGCTGTAAAACATTGGAGTGGGCAAAGTAGCGGAAAGCCTCGGTTAGAAAACGATAGTGGTCGTGATCTCCCGAGTAGATCGACCCCGAGCACCTTCCTTCGTCTCCAATCTTGTCCTCCTTTTCCGACATTTCGCGCAGGACCCCAAGGACCTCGTCCCTAGAGACGCCGATATTAGGTAGTGTCGAATAGGTGGTGTAGCGGTCTCGGTAGGGGTAGAAGTAGTCGTTAACCCCAGAGAGATCCCCTTGTGTATTGCTCGACACGCGAGTCCCCTTTCGAAAGCTGGTTAGTTTTTAGTGGTCAGTTGGATGAATTGCTTTAGCGGCCCTCTATGCCTCGGCCAATGGGTACTCTTCAATCGGCCGGACTCCTGCTTGGCCTAGAGAGATCCTTTTTCTAAGTGCGATAAGGTACCAAGCGAGAGAGAGGACGGTTGAACCCACGACTATTGCGTCCGCTAGTCGGAAGGTGGATGGAAGCGAAAGTGACAATATCATCACTACGGTCCAAACCAGGACAATTGCGATTACTGGCTTTGCATACCCTCCAAGGTTGAAACTGCCCGGTATGGCTTCCAATGCTTTTCGCTTGTAGGCATAGGCGATAGTTATCATGAAGTAGATGATGAACGGAATTATCGCCGTCGCTCCAACTAACGTGTCGAAGCTATTCTTCTGGGTATAGCCGAAGATGGTAAATGCGACGTTGATCGCCCCAAACACCAAAAGGGCGACGATTGGTGTTTGAGTACCTTGATGCACCTTTTTGAAAGCGGCGCTAAAAGGCAGCATGTTGTCTCGAGCCATAGAGTAGACCAGCCTGGCTTGGGCGGCGGTGCCCACCACACTGATGGAGAAGATAGAAAATATCACGAAGGCAATGAACACTTTCACCACCCACCCGGGAAGCCAATAGTTTGCGATAGCTAGTAGAGGAAGATTGGTCGATTCGATGGCCTTTATCGAAGGTATCGCTACCGAAAAGCCGATTAATGCGACAAAGCCCAGTACCACCGAAGCTCCTACGGCTATAAGAACAGCTTTCGGAACGTTTTTTCTGGCGTCTAGTGCCTCCTCCGCCAGGTCCGCAGCCAATTCAAAACCTACAAGAGTGTAGGCGCCTAGTATTGCCGCGAGCACGATCGAATACCATATCGCATTGTGCGTGGTAGCGGTTGTGTTGGCGAGAATTCCCCAACCGTATGGTGAAGGCTTGGATTTGATTCCCCACAACACCATTAGCAGGATGCCGAATACCACCGTGCCAATGATTTCGGTGATCACCGCTGCCGAGTTGACCTTCGAGGCGAGCTGTACTGAAACGATATTTAGCAGTAGAGGAACCATCATGATAATGATGGTGACACTGAGTATTAGATGTCCCGAAGGGTGATCGATACCAAATTCAGACAATAAAAGCGGCGTTCCGACGAGTAGGAAGATCGCCCCTCCCCCTACGGTCATGTACAGCAGGCCGAAAAAACCAACAAACCATCCGTAGGTAGATGAGACCAGGCGAGCACTCCACTGATAGGCATATCCAGCTAAGGGTATCCTCGTTCCCAATTCAGCCACGACCAAAGCGACCAACAACTGGCCTGCGCCCACGATCAGCCATTCCCAGATGCTGGCTGGACCGAAGTAGCTCATGGCGACACCAAAACTCAAAAAGATACCTGTCGTAATCGATATGATCGAAAATGAGACCCCAAAGAGTGCAAAAAAATGCAGCGACCTCTTTAAATCCTGTTTGTATCCGAACTTGTTGACAATTGATCCCTCTTGATCCTGACCGGACTGAGCAAATCTGGTCGAATCCTCACCAGCCGACATCAATCTCCCCCGCTCCAAAGCATTGAAAGAGGCCCCCCTCAATTTCTGATTCGGCACTACTCTAGAGTATTTTTGTGGCTAATTGTCGTCGGGAAGGAACTTCGAGTTCGACCTAAAAAGGCTCGACCTTAACAAAGGCCGGTTCGGCTTCATCGTACGGAGTAATTCGATCACAAAATCGACTCGACGTTGTCTCGAAACACCTCAGTGTGTCTTTTAACGTCGGTACTCGTGTGGTAGGGCGAAAAAAGGGCCATATTGTGGAAAGGAGTCAAAAGGATCGACCTATTTAGCGCAAAAAGATGAAAGTAGCGCTCCAGCTCCGGGTCTATGGCTAAAGCTGCCTCCCTGCCATTTCTGGGGGCAGGGCAGAACCAGTATTCAGACCGTGATCCGAGATTTTGAACCGACCAATCGAGCTCGTATCTAGTAATTATTTCTTTTACACCGTCTGCCCAACTT
>JAKBHQ010000232.1 GCA_021836665.1 Thermoplasmata archaeon | reverse complement strand
CTTGTGTAATCCCACCATCCTCGGCAAGAGCCAGCTTCCACCAAAATCCACGGAAAGGCCACGCTTAACAAAGATCTCCGAAAATTTTGCCGAATCTGCTGCGTATACGAGATCACAACCAAAGGCAAGGTTCGCACCAGCACCAGCCGCTATACCCCTCACTTTGGCAATGGTCGGCTTTCGTAGCTGGTGCAGCTTCAGTGCGATATCACTGATTCCCCTCATCCAGCTCAAAGGAGTATACGGATCCGGAACCATCTCGGTCAGCTCCGCCCCGGAACAGAATGCCCCTCCCGCTCCGGTAATAACCAGAACCCTCTGGTCGCCACTCGACGAGAAAATTTCGAGGGCGCTAGAAAATTCAAACCACATCTTCGAATTGAATGCGTTCTTGATCTCCGGCCTATTCAGGCAGAGCTCAGCAACTCCATCGTGAACGCTATAGCTAATTGTTCCAAACTGGTAATCCACCATAGGAATGATAGTACTGCTGCTTCTCTTTGTCCGGTAGCCCCGTCGTCCAGATCTACCACGCACCAGATCGCCACCGTTCTAAAAAGCAATGGCTTTGTCATAGCGGCTCCACTATTCCAGTCATCTCGAATTCGAAAGTGGCGAACCGCATATTCCCAATCAGCTGGCGCACCGCATGATCTGGGCCGGTCAAATCAATTTCAACCTACAAAGGTATTGCGCGCTGCAAGAACCTCACCGAAGGCAACAAAAACAATTAGTCGGTCGCCAGCAGACTCAAATCGCTCACCTTGTCTATGGTTCCTATTATCATCTCGGCGTGGAGACTCCGAACGATAGGCCAAAGGACCCAGAAACCGGCCTTGAAGCCGAAGTCCGCTATGTTCAGCCATACCAAGCTCGAAAGTATTACGTATGCCCCAGGTGTGGTGGAGACATCGAGCCGGGTAAGGGGCATTTTGTAGTCGTTCCACTACAATACCCAGACCTGCGAAGGCACTGGCATCGACACTGTTGGCTCCAGCTCCCAAAAAAGTTCAAGACTTAGCGGTCTACAGCCACCAAGGCCTGATCAAGGTCAAAAAGTAGGTCTTCAATGGCTTCAATCCCGACGGATATCCTAACGAGGCCCGGTGGAGTGGCCTCTTCGCCTCGGTGACGACTCCGCCTTTCCACAAGAGTTTCAACTCCACCCAAAGACGTAGCGTAGGTCATTAGCTTTAGCGAATCGCAAAATCTCTCAGCCAAAGCTGAGTCTCCGAAATCAAAGCTAATGAGATACCCGCTACCCCTCATCTGGCTCTTGGCCAACTCGTATCCGCTATTACTTGGCAGTCCTGGGTAGAAAACCTTGTCCGCTCCGAGGCGCCTTGACAGTAGGTCCGTAAGCGCGACAGCATTCTCCTGTTGGCGGTCAAAACGCAAAAATAGGGTCCTCACTCCCCTCAAGGCCAGAAATGTTTCCATGGGACCAGGAATCGAACCCGCGAGGGTTCTGATCTCCCTCAACTCCTCGGCCAAGCGCTCATCCTTCGCCACCACGACACCCATTATCACGTCGGAGTGGCCGGATATTACCTTTGTTGCCGAGTGCACCACCACGTCCGCACCCATACGAAGAGGGTTCTGCAGTACCGGCGATGCAAAGGTATTATCAACGACAAGCATCGCCCCAGCCGCTTCCTTGAAGGCTACCCATTTATCCAATGGGTAGATCCGCAGCATCGGGTTGGACGGGGTTTCAAGCCAGTACAGGTCCTTGCGGTCCGCTTTGCCAGCAATCGGCGGAGCTTCGTCTAGTAGACAAAATGGATCGGCGGAAACTTCCGGCGTGAGCAGCTCAAGCTTGAGAACCCCCCTGCTCTGGAGTGAATCTGCTAGAAGCCTGGTTCCGTTATAGCTATCGTTGACCAGAAAAAGCCTCGAAGTAGAGTCGAGCAGCGAAAAGACAGCGCTCGTGGCTGCTTGTCCAGAGGAAAATGAGACTGCGTGTCCCCCTTCGAGTTCTCCGATTACCTCTTCGAATGCACGCCAAGTGGAGTTGTCGTGTCGCCCATAAACACTTGATTCGTTCTTTAGATAGGTTGACGCGAAGATTACGGGGGTATTTACCGACTTAATAATCTGCTGATTACGCCCCATCGAGACTGCCTTGGTCGAATCTGACCAGCCAGAGTCAAACACGAACTGTCCTCCCACTCTCCAATTCAGCCGTTGAAGTTCACATCACAGGAACAATCCACCACAAGCTACGTCACTCTGGCGTCGGCAAGACCTCGATATTGACATCTCGCCTAGTTATCACTCTGGCCTCTTGAATAAAGCGGACGGGACGGTACATGTCCCAAACCCAGGCGTCCACTAGTCGAAAGGTAACATAACCTTGCACCGATATCGAT
Organism: Thermoplasmata archaeon; assembly: GCA_021836665.1. The sequence goes on along the minus strand of JAKBHQ010000232.1, from coordinate 6,605 downwards.
TCCGTATCGATCTCGACCGAATTGGCCAGGTAAAACCTTCTCTCGGTTTCAACGACATATTTGAATAGAGAAAGTACGGCTTTATACTCCTGATAAAGGGCTAGCTCGACTTCGCTTTCAAAGCGCTCCAGATCCTCTGAACTCACGAAAATGTCCAGCGGAAAAATCGATCCCCTAAAAGAAGGGTCTGGCCCATGCTCAAGGCGGGCACAGCCCCGTCCTACCTCTTCTCCTTGATCTTTGCGGCCTTTCCTACCCTGTCTCTTAGGTAGTAGAGCTTGGCCCTTCTGACATCGCCACGAGTCAAAACTTCGATCTTGGATACGATCGGCGTATGCAGCGGGAAAGTTCTCTCCACTCCGACACCGAAGCTAACCTTGCGGACGGTAAAGGTCTCATGTATTCCGCTACCTTGGCGACGAATAACTACGCCTTGAAAAATCTGAACCCTCTCGCGGTTTCCTTCGACGACCCTAACGTGCACTTTAAGCGTGTCTCCGGGGGCGAACTCTGGAATTCCTTCTCGGAAAGAGTCTCTGTCAATAATGTCGGTGGGGTTCATCTGTCCTCTTGACTCCTGGTGTGCACTTCGACCATCCAAGCATAGCCGTGCTTGGTCAGCAGTTCAGCCTCTGCTTCTTCGAGTCCGCCTCGCTTTTCAATCAAGTCGGGACGAAGTCGAACGGTCCTAACTATCGACATGGTCCTCCTCCACTCCTGGATCAGCTTGTGATTACCCCCGAGGAGGACCTCGGGAACTTGTAGTCCCCTAAAGTCAGCTGGACGGGTGTACTGCGGGTATTCAAGCAGCGGAGTGGAAAAACTTTCATCCACGACCGACTGTGCATTTCCGAGGGTTCCGGGAAGCAGCCGTATCGTCGCTTCGATGATCGCCATCGCCGCTATTTCGCCACCGGCAAGGACGTAATCTCCGATACTGATCGCCCCGTTTGCAAGCTCATCTTCAATTCTTGCGTCAAATCCTTCATACCTGCCACAGATCAGCGAAAATCCTTCGAGCAAAGACAGTTCTCGGGCAAATCCTTGATCAAACTTCCGACCAGAGGGAGAAAGGAGAAACAGCGGCCTCGGTGGGTCTTGATCTTCGACGGCAGCGAAGATCGGCTCCGGTTTCATCAGCATCCCCGCTCCCCCGCCAAATGGAGCGTCGTCTACCGAGCGATGAACATCAGTGGTCTTAGTGCGAATATCGATTACATTGAGCTCAAAGACCCCAGAGCGTATTGCCCTCGACGCCACTGTCTGAGAGAAGTAACCCCTAATCAAGTCGGGGAAGATGCTAAAGACATCTATCCGCAAACGCTCAACTCCTAGGTGGGTTCGGCTGCAAATCTTTAAAGATCAAAGAGGCCCTCGGGGGGTTCGACGATTATCCTGTTTTCCTTAAGGCTGACTACAAAAACTAAAGGGATAAATTTCCCAAGATCGGTCGCCAGGATATCGGAAGCTGGATTTGCTATCACCTCTGTGACGGTACCCCATTCCCGTCCAGACTCCTCGCTAACCACCGCACCAATTAGCTCGTGTACGAGCAGTTCTCCCTCGATGCTCTCGGCCTCAGCCAGCAATCTGGCCATTCGGAGCTTCTCCGCCTCGTTACGATCCCTGACCTCCTCGAAGGCGATTATTGGGTGCGCATCAGTACCTTTGACGCTCCTAATGGTCAGTTCTATCTCATTAGACGCGAGTCTGGCAACAACCCGAAGGCCAGTCTTGAGCCGATTGGGCACATTGGTGATGACCACCGTCTGGACCTCGCCAGCCAACCCGTGTGGCTTCGTAATCCTCGCCACCTCAATCAGCATCTTGGATTCGGCCCGATCCAGCAGAATTACCTCGCTTCGGAGAACTCGACCGAGGTTTCGACTCCGTCTTTTGCTCCGGCTACTCGCACAAGGGTCCTTATAGCGTTTGCTATCCGTCCGCCCTTGCCAATGACCTTGCCCATATCCGCCGAAGGGACATACACCGTGAACTTCACGGCATTACCGGAACGAGTCCACTCTACCTCGACCTCTTCATTCGAAGAAACCATAGAATGGCCCAGGTAGGTCAAGAGGTTAATCGCCTGCGTCGGCTCTGGCTCTACGGTATTGAAATCCTGTTCGTCCGACATCTCTAACCCTTGCTTGCAGGCTTGAATTCTGCCCAGGCGCCCGATATAACCAGCAATTTTTGTACTGTCTCCGTGGGCTGAGCACCGTTCTTCAGCCACTTAAGAGCCTTGTCATTATCGATCTGTACCACTGAGGGCTCAGAGCGAGGAGAGTAATGACCTATCACTTCGATAAACCTACCGTCGCGAGGCGACGTCGCCTCAGCCGCAATTACCCGATACGAAGGCTGCTTCTTCTTACCCGTCCGTACTAGACGAAGCTTAACTGCCACTTACTTACCTCGCTACTTTTGCCGTCGGCCAACGCCGAAAATGAAATCCTTACGCAGGGGCACACGTCCCCAACTTGAGCAGAGCCAGTCTAACGTTAAATAAGTTCTACCCTGCCTAACGTTTATTCCTTCTACCTTTACGGGCATTTGACTTTGTCTTATGCCTCCTAGTGGCGGAGGAAGGGCCGATTCCCATCTGCTTCATCATCTTCTGCATCTCGGTGAACTGTTTGAGCAGTCCGGTCACTTGGTGGGTCTGAACCCCAGACCCAGAGGCGATCCTCTGGCGTCTCGAACCGTCTATGAGCTTTGGATTGCGCCGCTCATCGATGGTCATCGATGATATTATCGCCTCGATCCTGTTGATCTCCCTGTCGTCAATATCGACATCCTTCAACTCTTTGGGTACTCCAGGAAGCATCCCCATTATCCCCTTCAATGGACCCATCTTCTTAACCTGCCGCAGTTGCTCTAAAAAGTCGTCGAGGTCGAAACGGCCTTCGATCATCCGGGAAGCGCCCTTTTTTGTCACCTCCTCATCGAGGGTCCGCTCCGCCTGCTCTATGAGGGTTAGCACGTCCCCCATCCCGAGGATTCGGCTGGCCATACGTTCGGGATAGAAGGTGTCAAAGTCTTCCAGCTTCTCGCCAGTAGATCCGAAGGCGATCGGCTTCCCAACGATCTCCTTGACCGATAGTGCAGCGCCTCCCCGAGCATCTCCATCGAGTTTGGTCATTATGACGCCGTCGAGCGAGAGGGTGTCATTGAATGCCTTAGCGGTATTGACAGCGTCCTGGCCAATCATCGCGTCTATCACCAAGAAGGTGTAGTTCGGTTGTACGGCTTTAGAGATCGAAGATATCTCTGCCATCAGACTCTCATCGATAGCCAGCCGGCCCGCCGTGTCAATAATGACGATGTCTCTCCCGACCCTCCGAGCCTCCTCGATTCCTGCTTTTGCAACAGAAACGGGATCTGTCGGTGTAGAGAAGACGGGAACCGATGCTCGATCGCCGAGTGTCTTTAACTGCTCCACGGCGGCGGGGCGTTGGAGGTCAGCAGCGACGAGCAGCGGACTCCTACCATTCCTCCTGAAGTGGAGGGCTAGCTTTGCCGCCGTCGTAGTCTTTCCAGCTCCTTGGAGGCCCGCTAAAAGAAAGACTGTCGGGGGTTTCGAAGCGTAACTGATCTTGAGCGACTCTCCGCCTAGGACTCGCACTAATTCAGCATCGACCGCCTTGACTATCTGCTGTCCCGGCGTCAAGGATCTCGAAGCCGCAGCCCCTACCGCTACAGACCGGATTCGCTCAACAAAGTTATTGGTAACACTAAGTGCTACGTCGGCTTCGAGCAGGGCTGCCCTTATCTCGACAAGGGCAGCGTCCACATCGGCCTGCGTGAGTCGCGATTTTCCCTTGATGCGGTTCAGTACGGTATCGAGCCTGTTACCAAGTCCGTCAAACATTCAAACTCCCTATAGCTCTACCAACGTAAGTGATTGAAATTAAAAGGCCCCCGGGAAAGGTCAACTCTATATCTGGCCGATTGAGGCTAACCACAGACTTCATCTACGAATGTCTCGGGGTCGAAGGGGACGAGATCTCCTATTTTTTCACCCGTGCCGACAAATTTGATCGGGATGCCTAGTTCCCTCTCGATGGCAAAGGCTATACCACCTTTTGCGGAGCCGTCGAGCTTAGTGAGGACGACACCAGTGGTGTGGGCGGCGTCGGAAAAAGACTTGGCCTGAGAAAGTCCATTCTGTCCCGTCGTCGCGTCTATCACCAAAAGAACTTCACTCAAAGTCCCTGGTGCCTTCTGGGCGACCCGGTGTATCTTGGCTAACTCTCCCATCAAGTTGGAACTAGTCTGTAGTCTCCCTGCGGTGTCAGCAATGACTACGTCGGCACCGATGGCTTTTGCGCGAGACGCTGCATCGAAAATCACCGATGCTGGGTCGCCTCCAGAGTTACCCTTTACGATCTCAACCTCGGCGGCGTTCGCCCACTGCTCAAGCTGTTCCGACGCTGCGGCTCTAAAAGTATCACCGGCAGCCAGAATAACCGAAGAACCATTGTTTGCTAGGTAGTTCGCTAGTTTCCCAATTGTCGTCGTTTTGCCTACCCCATTGACCCCGACGAGAAGAATCAAATTTGGAGCCTCACCCAAAAGGCCGAGTGATCTGTCTTTGCCAACTAGGTCCGCCAGCATCTGGCGTCGAAGTAGGTCGATCGCCTCGACGGACGAGTTAAGGCCAGTCTGGCGAAATGCATCTCGCGTCTTTGACGTGAGGTCGCGAGAAATTTCAAGTCCGAGATCGCCTAGGATTAAAGTCTCTTCGAGTTCACTCCAGAACTCCTCAGACAGGCCACCCCTCAGCTTCATCCTCGATAGCGCTGCACCGATTACTCCCCTGGTCCTGGACAAACCCGCCGATAAAGACTTTGGAGCCTCTTTTTCTTCTGTTTTTGGTGAAGCATCGAATGCCGAGCCTTCGATTTGCCCAGGCTTTAGATCGACCTCAATCGTTGGCTGGGTCGTGTCGGGGGGCCTCGTCGCTACTCCAGGCGGAGCCGACAGTACCTTCTTTGACGAAGTCGAAAGCCTTGACCTGCGCTGGCGAGAGATGTATACGCCTCCGGCGGCAACGACGAGGACGGCGGCTAGATATACGAGTACTAGAAACAAAAGGTGCATTATCCATCCAGAATAGAAGCCCACAATGGGCTCGGCCCTTACGGATTGAGATTAGCCATCCATCGACGTCGCCGAAGTCAGAATAGCTGCTATAGCAATGTCAGAACCACCAGGGTAGCCCACAGCACAAAGGGCGATTCAACTTCAAAAGTGGTGATCATCTTCGGCAACCGCCAGATTTTTCTCATTGCCTTGCCGAAAAAGAGCAGCATCTTTTAATCGGGCCTACCCGTGCAAACTGGTTCGACATGGTTGGGTCAGGATCGTCGCAAACCGTTGACGCAGCCTCTTTTCAGCTGACATAACGGTGTAGCATACGACAAAATTAAGTGACAGAATTCGACAGTCAACTGATTCGTTTGGAGTACTTTACGCTGCGAAGGAGGTTTAGCAGCGGCTGAGCGTATCAAGATCGTGAAGAGCCCAGGGCAAACACTCCCGGGCCAAAGCGATCTGTGGGTGGTGATCGGACCTTGCAGTGCGAGTGCCACGACCGGGTGGTCGTCCTCGGAGAAGTCACCCTCGCCAGGCTACGAAGAACTGATCGTCTGGGTGGCCTCGTCCACGGATACCGGATGGTAGCCTGAGCTGGGTGGATGGGTCCTCGAAACCCGCACGCTGTACCGCTATCTTCGACTGGAGCAGGCGCCAGAGGAACCGGGCTGCAAATGAAGCCATGAAAGTGTTAAGATCAAGTTCCAGGGCGGCGACCATCCCCCCGCACCGACGGCCATACCTCGCCCTGAAAAGTGTCGGGCACGAGAGTCTCGCATCATGGCAAACCGTGCGCCGGGTGATCCCGATGCTGTTGATGGGTTTCGTCATTGCCGGCTGCAGCAGCGTCAGCCATCCGAGGACCTTCACTGAGTTAGCCGCTGACGCCGCCGCCTTACCCGTGCCCACAGGGGTAATGTTTGTTCGTCAGGTTCAGAGTACGCAGCACGGGCCCGGATTTACGACGACGACCTTTGAGGAGGTAGTACGACAGTTCGCCAGTAGCCAGTCCTGCCAGAGCTTGGAACGCAGTTGGGTCGCCGTGCTTCGACAAGCACATCGGAAACTCCGGTACGACAACGTTCCGCACATGTTCGGTGCGACAGGATCATTGGGCATCGTCCTTATTGACCGGCCAGAGACTCTCGGAGTCACCTTTGGAACGGACAATGGCGACTGCAACAGGCCCTTTATTTACGCTTTCAATAGTCCGCACTAGCACTTTCGTGCTGTCGTTCCGCACTTCTCGTGACCCAAAAGGCCATTCCCCACAGTATCAGCGATTATCTCGCAGACCACGAGACCTCGTGTTCGGGTCTCTCGGGCGGCTGGTAATCCAGCCGTGTTACCGTCATGGACAGATGCCGGAGGCATCAAACCACCGCCTTGTTGGGGCTGCGTTACTCCGCCAAAACTAGCGACGGGGCCGGTGGCGCCAGTAACTTCGCGATCAAAGGAGCGGTCCCCAGCAAAACTGTGCCGGGCGGCCTTTCGCAGTTCTCCAT